>CAYMTC010000017.1:0-283 GCA_964393265.1 uncultured Thermoleophilia bacterium | reverse complement strand
ACGACGCTCTTCCGATCTCGCCGTGTCTCCCAGTACGGAAAGGGGAAGCGGATCTCATCCGGCCTTTCCGTGTGCGGGAAGGCCGTCTTTGTCGCCTTCCCCATGCGGAGCTCCAGGTCAGGGGACCGCAGTCTCCCTTCGTCGGGGTTCGCGGTCCCCCAGTGCCAGGCTGGTCCTGTGCTCGCGAAGCAGCAAGAGCCCGTGTGAAGCGAGCAAGGGGGTACGCCAAATGTTGAGACGGACAGGGCTCGCCGGCATCGTCGTCCTACTGGTGGCACTGGCG
>CAYMTC010000016.1:12041-13655 GCA_964393265.1 uncultured Thermoleophilia bacterium | reverse complement strand
CCATGCGTGGAAGCCGCTGTCGCCACAACAGCGCCGTCTGGCGCGGCCAGAGCTACCTGGGACTCGGCGCCGGCGCCGTGGGGACAGTCGGCGACGTGCGAAGGCAGGTGCGGGCAGACCTGCACGCGTATCTCGACGCTCTCGCGCCTGTCGACGGGTCCCCGCCACGGGCGCCACCACGCAGTGTGGAACACCTCGACGTAGCCGGACTGGCCCGCGAGCGGGTGTACCTCGCTGCCCGCCGGGGTGTAGCCATCCCACTCGACAGCATCCGCCATGTGCTGGACTCGGCCCAGCTGGGGACACTCTCCGACGGAGGCTTCATCCGGGTGCGCGGTGGTACACTCGTGGTGACGCGGAGAGGCCGCTTCGTCGCCGACGAAGTGTGCCTGCGTGTCCTTCGCGCTCCTGGTCCAGAGGGGACGACATGACGCTCAGACCCAGACAGGAGCTCCTCCTGCGCGCGGTCGTGGAGGAGTACATAGCCTCGGGGTCGCCGGTCAGCTCGAGGTATCTCGGCGAGACCTACGACCTCGACGTAGCGGCGTCCACTATCCGCAACGATCTCGCCACCTTAGAGGAGGAGGGCCTGCTGGCCCATCCACATACGTCGGCGGGTCGTGTCCCGACAGATGCGGGCTACCGCTACTACGTCGACGCGCTTCTCCATGAGCACCGCGAGCGCCGGCCCGTCTGCGACGACGGCGCGCACGGCGACGCCTCGCGCGCAGAGCTCGACGAGGCGCTGCGCGAGACCGCTGAGGCCCTCAGCCGTGCCACCGAGCTGCTGTCGGTGGTCTCGGCGCCGTCCCTCGCCTTCACGAGCGTGCGCCACATCGAGGTGCTCCTGCTCCAGCCACACCTCGTCATGGTCGTCGTGATCACCAGCTCGGGACGCGTGGGCAAGCGCGTCTTCCGGTTCGATGAGGCGGTCGACCAGGGCCTCACAGACTTCGCCCGCGACTACCTCAACGAGCAGCTCCAAGGTGCGCACCTCGGCACGCGAGTCATCGACCGGGCGTTCGTCAGCCCAGACCTTGGCGTACGCGAGCGGGCCTTCCTGGCCACGCTCCGGCCGGCTTTCGAGGTCGCCGGCGCCATGGACAGAGACGACCTCCTCGTGGGCGGCGCCTCTCGTTTGCTGGAGGCACTCTCCGCCGAGGGCATGGCGCCGCTCGAGGACCTGGTCGAGGTGTTGGAGGAGCGCGTCAGCTTGCTGGAGCTGGTGTACGACGCGCTCCACCAGGACGGGCTCTACCTGCGTATAGGTCGCGAGCTGTCGCGGCCGTCGCTCCAGAGCTGCGCACTAGTGGCCGCCAACTACGGTGTGGCCAATCGCAATGTGGGCACCGTGAGCGTGTTGGGACCCACTCGTATGGACTACCAGCGCGTCATCAAGGCCGTCCGCAGCTCCGCGGACAGCCTGAGCGTGCTCCTCGAAGAGATCTGGTAAGGAAAGAGAACCACGTGAAGCGAGACTACTACGACGTCCTGGGCGTCTCCCGGGACGCCCAACCGGCCGAGATCAAGAAGGCGTTCCGTCGTCTGGCGCGCGAGTGCCACCCTGACGTCAATCGCGAGGACCCCGAGGCCGAGGCCAAGTTCAAGGAGTTG
>CAYMTC010000016.1:0-12031 GCA_964393265.1 uncultured Thermoleophilia bacterium | reverse complement strand
TCCGATCTCGATGCCGACACGCGGGCAGCTTACGACAGATACGGGTTCGAGGGGCTGCGTGGCCGCCCTCTGACAGACTTCGAGCACACGCCGTTCGGAGATCTGTTCGACCTGTTCTTCGGCGGCGGCTTCGGCGGTGGCTTCGGAGACGTCCTGCGGCAGGCCGCCTCCGGTGGCGGATGGGCGGCGGCCGGCGGCACGCCTGCCCCCGGTGAAGACGTAGCGGTCACCGTCGAGCTCACGCTCGAAGAAGCAGCCACGGGCGTCACCAAGACGGTGCAGTTCGAGGCGCCGGTGACCTGTACGGAGTGCGGCGGCAGCGGTGCCGCACCGGGCTCGCAGCGCTCGCCTTGTCCGCAGTGCAAGGGCAGCGGGCGCATCCGCCGAGTATCGAACATGGGTGGCTTTGGCCAGTTCATCAGCACCGGGGTCTGCGACCGCTGCGGCGGTTCTGGCACCGTCGTCGACGAGCCGTGCCCGGTCTGCCACGGACAGGGGCGGGTCATGTCGACCGTCGAGACCACCGTCGAAGTTCCGCCGGGCATCGACGACGGTCAGCGCATCCGTCTCAGTGGACGGGGCGGCGCGCCGGGTCCGGGAGGCCGCCCCGGCGATCTCTACGTCCTTGTCTCGGTGCTGCCCGACGACCGCTTCGTGCGCGACGGCACAGACCTCATGTACCGCCTGGACGTCACCATGACTCAGGCCGCGCTGGGTGACACCATCCAGATCCCCACCATCGACGGTGATCCCATAGAGCTCAAGCTCTCAGCGGGCACCCAGCCGGGCGACGTACGGGTGTTCCGCGGCCGCGGTATGCCGGGTCTGCGCGGCCGCGGTCGAGGCGCGCTCAAGGTGGTCGTCAACGTGGCGGTCCCGCGTCACCTCGACCGTGCTCAGCGTGAGCTACTGGAGCAGTTCGAGGCGCTCTGCGACGAGAACAACTACCAGGCCGAGGACGGGTTCTTCGAGCGTCTGCGGGCTGCCTTCAGACAGTGATGGGTGGCCACGCGGGGGGCGACGACGCAGGGGCGTCGGCTGCGTACACGTGCTTCACACTGCGGGTCGCGCGGGCTGATCGTGAGGAAGCCGTCGGGGCGCTGCTCGGGTTGCCTACACGCGGCTGGCAGGAGGAGGAAGGCCTGGGCGATGATGGGCTGGGCGTCTTCAAGTTCTGGCTCTCGCCGCAGGTCACGCTGGGCGAGCGTGTGCAGGAGCAGCTCGAGCACCTAAGCGCGCTAGGTCCACTCACGGCCGCGCCCGAGGTCTCCGACTGGGAGCAAGGCTGGAGGAAGTTCCATCAGCCAGTCCAGGTAGGGCGCGTCCTCGTGCGTGCGCCATGGCACGCGGCGTCACCTCGCGGCCTCGATGTGGTCATCGAGGCAGGCATGGCATTCGGTACCGGAGGGCACACCACGACACGCCAGTGCCTCAGGGCGCTCCAGTCGATAGCGCCGGGCTCGCTGCTCGACGTGGGGTGCGGCAGCGGCGTGCTGGCCATCGCCGCGGCGCGCCTTGGGTACGCGCCGCTGTACGCCGTGGACAACGACGAGCTGGCGGTCGCAGCGGCCGCCGAGAACGCGGCACGCAACGGCGTTCGGCTCCGGCCCCGGCAGGTCGATGTCTTGAGCGGGTCGGAGCCTCTTCCAACGGTGGACGTGATCGTTGCCAATGTGGCTTTGGGCCCGCTGGTGGCGCTGGGCCGGCGCGTCACCGCGCTGCCCGATCTGCCACGGGACGTCGTCCTGGCAGGACTCCTGGCAGACCAACTCGACGATGCACTTGGGGCGTGGCCGCGCTCGGCCCTCGTCGAGCAGTCCGTGGACGGGGAGTGGGTGGCAGTCCACCTGCGCTTCGAGAGCCGGGAACGGTCGCGCTGATGGCGCGTATCTGGTCGGAGGCGATCGGGTGCAAGGTGAGCCGCGCCGACGCCGACGCACTGCTGCGGGGGCTGGTCGCGGCCGGGCACTGTGCGGCGACCGACCCGGGCGATGCCGACCTCGCGGTCGTCACGACTTGCTGCGTCACGGCCGAGGCCGAGCGTAGCTCCCGCCAGCGTGTGCACCGCCTGAGCCGCCTCGGTATACCGGTCGTGGTCACGGGCTGCGCTGTGACCTATCGGCCCGAGCAGTTCGAGGCCGACGGCGTCGTGACGCGGGCGTGGGAGGCGGTGCCGGCAGCGGTCGCTCACTTGTCCAGCGGGCGCCACGCATCGCTACCCGCAGCGCAGGCGGCTGCTGGGACCAAGGGCTCTGCCGTCCGCACGCGCTACACCCTGAAGGTGCAAGATGGCTGCAACGCGTGCTGCACCTACTGCGCGGTGCGGCTGGTGCGCGGGCCACTGTGGAGCCTCGACGTGGCGTCTGCCCTCGCCGAGGCCCGGCGGGCGGTCGCCGAGGGATGCGGCGAAGTCGTGGTCAGCGGGATCAACCTCGGACTGTACCGCGGCCGACGTGGTGACGGCTATGCGGATCTGCCGGGGTTGATCTCGCTCCTAGTTGACGTGCCGGGCCTGGCTCGCTTGCGCGTCTCATCGGTGGAGCCGCTGCACGTCGGTGTGCCGCTGCTGCGGGCCATGGCCCATCCGCTGGTGGCTCAGCACCTCCACATCCCACTTCAGTCGGCCGACGACGCGGTACTTCGCGCCATGCGGCGTCCCTACACCTTCGCCGAGTACCGCGAACTCCTCGATCTGGTGCACGAGTATCTGCCGGAGACTATGATCACCAGCGACGTCATCGTCGGGTTCCCGGGAGAGTCCACGGCGGCCTTCGAGCGCACACTGGCGGCCATCGATGACGCGGCTGGTCTGTTCGGCCGCGTGCATGTGTTCACGTTCTCGCGTCGCCCAGGGACCGTGGCGGCGATGCTTGAGGCGGTCGCGCCGGCTGAGCTGCGCCGCCGGCGCACCCTGGCGCTCGCGGCGGCGCGGCGCACACTGACCGCTGCCGCCGCCCGCTACGTCGGGCGGCGCGTGGAGGTGCTCGTCGAAGACTGCCACGACGGCAGGTCACGCGGGTATAGCTCTCAGTACGTGCGCTGCTACGTTCCGGAGCAGGTGCGTCGCGGCACCTTGGTCAGCGTCGTAGGTGTGGCACTGCAAAGAGACGGCCTGCTGTGTGCAACGGTGGACGAGACCCGGGCCTCAAACGGGTCGGGGCTACAGAGAGGTGAGGCGAGATGACACGCGAAGAGGGCTCCGTCGAGGGACGCATGAAGAAGGACGTGGGTGCGGCGCTCAAGGCTGGCGACAAGCGCCGGGCTGGGGCTCTGCGGCTGTTCGTCGCGGCCCTCAAGAAGGAGCGCATCGACGCCGGCAAGCAGCCGTCAGAGTCGGACGAGCTCACTGTGTTAGGGCGTGAACGGAAGCGTCGTGCCGAGGCCATGGAGACCTACGATCAGGCCGGTCGCCAGGACCTCGCTGAGCAGGAGCGGTACGAGAACGACGTGCTGCAGGAGTACATGCCCAAGGCGCTAGGCGACGGGGAGCTGGACGAGCTTGTAGAAGCCGCTGTGTCGTCGAGCGGTGCCAGTACAGTGAAGGATATGGGTAAGGTGATGGCAGCGCTGATGCCGCAAGTGGCGGGCCGGGCCGACGGGCGCCGGGTCAGCGAGGCGGTGCGAGCTCGCCTCAGTAGATAGGAGTGAGGCCACGTGGCCCATGCCAAGAAGACCATCGTGCTGCGCGACAACCACGTTGCGCTGGAGCTGGCCGGTGAGCACGACGCGCACCTCCGTATCCTCGAGTCGGCGCTGGCGTGTCGTCTCACCCTGCGCGGCACCGAGTTGTACCTGGACGGAGAGACGGAGGCAGTAGAGAGAGCAGCTGCGGCCGTCGGCGAGCTGCTCACGGTGATCGACTCCGGCAGGCCTATCACTCCCACCATCGTCGAGTCACTGACGGACATCGCTGTGAGCACCAACGGCCGGCCGTCGGAGGTGTTCGGCGACGTGGTGTGGACCCACCGCGGTCGCCAGATAGGGCCGCGTACGGTGAACCAGAAGGGCTACGTGGACGCGGTGCGGTCCAGCACCATCACGTTCGGCATCGGCCCCGCGGGCACGGGCAAGACGTACCTGGCCACCGCCATGGCTGTGGCCGCCTTGACCTCTAAGACCGTGGGCCGCATCATCCTCACGCGGCCAGCCGTGGAAGCGGGAGAGAGCCTCGGCTTCCTGCCGGGTACGGTGCTCGAGAAGGTCGACCCATACTTCCGGCCGCTCTTCGACGCCCTCTACGACATGATCGACGGCGAGCGGCTCAACATCCTCATGGAGAAGGGTGAGATCGAGGTGGCGCCGCTGGCCTTCATGCGCGGGCGCACCCTCAACGACTCTTTCATCATCCTGGACGAGGCGCAGAACACCACTCCTGAGCAGATGAAGATGTTCCTCACGCGGCTGGGCTTCGGCAGCAAGATGGTGGTGACGGGCGACATCACACAGATCGACCTACCCGGCGAACGCCAGAGCGGCCTCGTCACCGTGATCGACGTGCTGCGCGACGTCCAAGACATCGCGTTCGTGCGCTTCGACCATCGCGACGTCGTGCGCCACAAGCTCGTCCAGCGTATCGTCTCGGCATACAAGGAGCACAGTGACCGGCTAGCCGAGGAGCAAGCTCGCGAGCGTGAGGAGCTTGAGCAGGAGCGCCGCGAGATCCGTGCGGCGCTGCGCTATCACGGCCGTGGCGCTGGGGGGTCGGAGCGGCGACGTGGCACGACCAACGAACGTCGCGAGCGGTGACGTGGGCGATCGCTCGGTGCACAGAGACGATGAGTCTGCGCGGGGAGGGGCCATGTCGTCCCCACCTGCAATGGACGTCGTGGTCGAGGTGAGCGACCGTACACGCGCGAGCATCCAGACGGTGCATGTACGGTCGCTTGTGGAGTACGTCCTGTCCAGCGAGGGTGTGCACCACGGCGAGGTCGGTGTGCACTTCGTCGGCGAACGTCGTATCCGTCAGCTCAATGAGTCTGCGCGCGGCGTCGACGCCGTCACCGACGTGCTGTCCTTTCCGCTGGAGTCCCCGGGCGAGGCCGCGCTGCCGGGCGTTCCGCGCCTGCTGGGGGATGTGGTCGTCTGCCCTCGCCAGGCGCGGCGACAGGCGCATGCCGACGGTACGCCGCCGGCCTATGAGCTTGGGCTGCTGGTGGTGCACGGCCTGCTCCATCTACTGGGATGGGAGCACGATGAGGTCCCAGGCGACATGGCACGGCGACAGACGCAGCTCGTGGACGCATGGGACTGGGGCCGGTTGTGGTGAGGTGGCGGCGAGGTGGGCGCGGCAAGCCGTCGCAGGCCAGTGCCGCGCCCACGGACGGTGCGGCGGACCACGGGGACGCATCCTCTGAGCCGCGCTCTGAGACGCCGCCGGAGCAGGGCCCGCAGAAGGAGTCCCCGTACGTCGCGGCAGGCCCGAACGGCGTAAACGGTCCTCGCCACGGGCTGCTTGAGAGCTTCAACTGGGCCATCGAGGGGATCGTGTGGGCGCTGCGCCGTCAGCGCAACATGCAGATCCATTTCGCCATCGGTATCCTGGTCATCATCGCGGCGCTCGCCTTCTCCGTGACCAGGGTGGAGTTGTTGCTGATCTTCGCCGCCATCACGTTCGTCTTCGTCGCCGAGATGATCAACACGGCCGTCGAGCACGCTGTCGACATGATCACCCAGCGCGACCATCCGGCGGCCAAGATCGCCAAGGACGTGGCCGCCGGGGCTGTGTTCATCGCCGCGCTCAACGCGCTGGCGGTCGCGTACCTGGTCTTCTACGACCGCGTCGTCGACCTGCCGTACAGTCTGCTCCGGCGGCTGCGTATCTCAGAGGTCGACCTCACCATCGTCGCGCTGGTCTTGGTGGCGCTACTGGTCGTCGTCTTCAAGGCGGCTGTCGGCAGGGGTACCGCGCTGCGCGGTGGCTGGCCCTCAGGCCACGCCGCCGTGGCCTTCGGCGGTTGGACCGCGGTGACTGTGATCGCCACTGAGACGCCGTACGCCATACCCATCTCGGTGGTGGGGCTCATCATGGCGGTGCTCACGGCGCAGAGCCGTGTGCAAGCTGGCATCCACAGCACCATCGAGGTCGTCGCCGGAGCTGTGCTCGGCATCGTCGTCACGCTGGCCGTCTTCCTCATCTGGAGCCCGTTCTGATGAGCTCAGGCCCAGGCTCGCATCGCTCACCGGCTTCCAGGGCTGCGGGGGTTCCACGGGGGCCCAGACTGAAGGGACGGCCCCCCACGGCGGCCCAGGTGGACCTGCTGCGCCAAGCGCGGAGCGTCGCGCTCAATGCGTATGCACCCTACTCTGGCCTCAGAGTGGGTGCCGTCGTGGTCGACTCGTCGGGAGGCCGCCACTTGGGCGTCAACGTGGAGAATGCGTCCTATCGGGTCGGGCAGTGCGCCGCGCGTGTCGCGCGCGGCGCACTGGTCACCGCCGGCCAGACGCGGGTGGACACGGTCGCCGTCGCGGCGGCCGACGGTCGTGACCTGCTGCCGTGCGGCGCCTGTCTCCAGGCGCTTGCCGAACTCGGGTCACCTGAGGTGGTGGTGCAGGTGGCTGGGTCCGCGCGCGTGTTCTGCCTCGAGGAGCTGCTCGCTTCGCCGTTCGCCTTAGCCGAGTCGCGGGCAGGTGGCAAGCCGGGCTCCTCGGGGAATACGGGGCCGTGTCATGGTTGAGCGGGCGCTAGGTCAGTCAAGGCGGCCGCGCCGACGCGGTGGCCGTGCCCCGGGTGGCGGTGACGTGACGGGCGGCCCTGCTGCGACCGGCTCAGAGCTGTCGGAGGCGCCGTTCCGCTCAGGGTTCGCAGCTGTGCTGGGGCGGCCCAATGTGGGCAAGTCCACGTTGGTGAACTGCCTGGTGGGCCGCAAGGTGAGCATCGTGAGCGACCGTCCTCAGACCACCCGGCGGCGCATCGCGGGGGTCGTCTCTCAGCCGGGCTTCCAGCTGGTGCTGCTCGACTTGCCCGGTTTCCAGCGTCCCCTGGACGAGCTCACACGGCGCATGCAGAGCACTGTCGACGACGCCCTCGCCGAGGTCGATGTGGCGCTGGTGGTGCTCAACGCGGCGGAGAGCCTGGGGGCGGGCGACCGGTACATACTCGCTGCTGCTGCGGCCAGCGAGACGCCGGCGGTCGTGGCCCTCAACAAGTGCGACGCGGTCAGCGGTGAGCGGCGACGACGGGCCGAGATCGCCGCTGCCGAGATCGCCGCCGGCGTGCCGTTGCTGAGCGTGAGCGCGCTGCGCGGAGACAACACCGATCAGCTGCTGGCTGCAGTGAGCGAGCGTCTGCCGCTAGGCCCTCGCTACTTCCCCGATGGGCAGGCGAGCGACCAGCCGCTGGAGCTGCTGGTCGCCGAGCTCGTGCGCGAGCAGGTCCTGCGGCGGACACGCGACGAGGTGCCGCATGCAGTCGCTGTGAAGGTGGACGAGATAAGCGAGCGCAGTGACCGGCCGCTTGTCGAGATCTCCGCCACCGTGGTGGTGGAGACGGAGTCGCAAAAGGCGATCGTGATCGGTAAGGGCGGCGCGCTCATCAAGCGCATCGGCAGCGTCGCGCGCGGCGAGATCGAGGCGGTGGTCGGTGCGCAGGTCTTCCTGTCGCTGCGGGTCAAGGTGCGGCGCCACTGGCGCCGTGACGCGGCCTCTGTGCAACGGTTCACCTGAGCGGCCGGACCACGCTGCTCGGGCGGCCCAGGTGTCGCGTGGCGAGGCTGCGAAGGGCGCTGTGGTATAGTCGAGCAGGGGAGGCGGGCGCGCCGCCTGCGGCGGCGCACACACACTGGGCGGAAGTTCCGTGCACGTCGAAGAACTGGCAAAGACTAGCGATCACACGATGCTGCGCGCCGATGGCGCTCGGCCAGATCTTGAGCGCCTCTGCGCCGAGGCAGCACACTTCCACTTCGCCACAGTCTGCGTGCTCCCGTACTGGGTGCCGGTTGCCGCCAAGCTCTTGGCCGACTCAGACGTCAAGGTGTGCACGGTCATCTCCTTTCCACACGGTGCCGACACGGCGCGTGCCAAGGTGGCCGCTGCGGAGGACGCGGTGGCTCAAGGCGCCGACGAGATCGATGTCACCATGAACCTGCCGGCCATGCTGTCGGGGGACGTGGTCTTCGTGCGCGATGAGTTGCGTACGGTGGTCAATGCGGTGCGCATGCGGTCGGTGAACTCCGGCAAGGGCAACGTGCTGGTCAAAGTCATCATCGAGACGTGCTTCCTCGACCGTAAGCTCAAGCGCCTGGCGTGCAAGATCGTCGAGACAGCCGGCGCCGACTTCGTCAAGACTTCTACGGGTACCACTTCACAGGGCGCTACAGCGCGCGACGTGGAACTCCTCCGAGACTCTCTGGCCGAGAACGTGGGCGTCAAGGCCTCGGGCGGCATCCGGTCATACCGGGACGTAGAGGCCATGCTCAGCGCTGGCGCCGCTCGTATAGGCACCAGCGCGGGCGTCGCCATCATGCGTGAGTTCCTCGGCGACGACTAGGCGGTGAGACGATAGACGCCGGAGAGCTTCTCGCGCGGGTGCGCTACGACGACCGTGGGCTTGTGCCCTGTGTGGTACAGGACGAGCAAACGGGTGAGGTACTCATGGTGGCCTGGGCTAACGCCGCGGCTCTGCGGCTCACGCTCAGCCGCGGCGAGGCGCACTTCTGGAGCCGTAGTCGGCGGCAACTGTGGCACAAGGGCGCCACCAGCGGCAACGTCATGGTGGTCCACTCGCTGCACCTCGACTGCGACGGCGATACCGTCCTCATGCGCGTGCAGCCGGCCGGCCCAGCGTGTCACACGGGCGCTGTGAGTTGCTTCCGTGATGAGGCCAGCGGCGGCGCTTCCTGCACGCCGTCGCCTACCCAGGCCGACGCGTAGACTCAGCAGAGATCAGCGACCGGTCAGACTGCGGCCGGTCAGCGCACCGTGACGTAGGTCACGAGCCCTATCGGCAAGGGCAGCCAGTAGTTGATGAGCCGGTAGACGAGCACCGCCGCTACGGCGATCGCCGAAGGCACGCCGAACCCGGCGAACAGAGCTAGCAGGAGCGCCTCGACCGCACCCAGGCCACCCGGGGTCGGCGCGAACATCCCCACGGTGTAGGCGACGGAGTAGGCCACCAACAGGTGGCCGAAGCTGATGGTGTAGCCGAAGGCCAGGAACGTGATGAACAGACACAGGATGTCGAACGCCCACCAGACCGCTGCGTACGAGAGCGACGTGCGCATGGTGCCGCGACGCGCTGTCATGGGACGGACGCCGGCACGGAGGTTGTCCACCCATTCGTCTATGCCACCCTCGTCGATGATGGTACGGCGCCAGATCTTGTTCCAGGCGCGTGCGAACTGGCGAGCGCGGAGACGCATCTGCGTGGGGTGATAGTAGAGGTAGATGAGGTACGCCAAATGGCCGAGGATGAGGGCGATCGCCACGATGGCGAAGATGGTCGTGCCTTCCGATCCTCTGCCGCGGGTGGAGAGGTAGACCAGTGCAGCGAAGAAGATCGCCCACAACACGATGTAGATGAAGAACTGCTGGGCGGCGACGGCCACGACGGCGATGCTGCGCGGCACGCCGCGCTTAGCCAGCGCCTGATAGGTGACCACGAAGCCGCCGATGCCACCGATGGAGAAGAGTCGGCTTGCAGCAAAGCCTGCGAGGTTGATCCGTAGAATGAGCCCCAGGGACAGCTTTGCCTGGAGACGCGCGAACACGAAGCGCGTGAGCAGGCCGTAGCCAAGGAACGAACCCACCTCGGCCAGCAGGGCGACCGCAAGCAGCCCGTAGTTGGCCTTGGTGAGCAGCCCGAACGCGTCACGTGTGCCTACCAGCCTGGGGAGTAGCAGGTAGAGGCCCACAGCCAGGACGGCGAAGATGATCGCATTGCCTATGTACTTCTTCAGGGTAGGCGCCCCTTTCGCTCAGCACAGCCACAAGGCGGCCTGAGCTGGTGCCTACGCGGCGCGAGTCGGCCACTTGACGTGGACCTCGTGCACGGTGACGTACTCACTGGTCCAGGAGCTTGATGCCGTCGGTGTTGGGCACTGGCTTGCCGCGTGACGCGGTGCTGCCGCTAGGCGAGGCGGAGCCTGCGATGAGCGGCCTCAGGTCGCGCCGCCGTATGTACGTGTACGCGAACAGGCCGGGGATGGTGGTGAACGGGATGACAGCCATCGCCAGCCAGAACCACTCCCGCTGTCGCAGGGTGAGGACGACGCCGACTATCCAGCAGGCAGCGAGGATGCCGGCGAGACCGTACAGGAGCCCCGTCCACAGAGCTGCGTGGCTGGTGCGCCAAGCTTCGTCGGTGGACATCTGGGTGATCCACAGCCCGGCGACATAGAGCAGACCCACGCAGGACAGAAGCAGGCCCGGCAGCAGACGGTCGTAGCGCTGACGGGCCTCTTGCTGGGCCGCGCGCTGCTCGGCAGCGCGACGGGAGCGGCGGACCGCGGCCGCCTTGGCTGCCGCCGAGCGCACTGGGGCGGTCGACTTGGTCTCTCTCTCGCGCTTGCGTGCTCGCGCGCGGCGCCGTGCAGCCTGCGCGCGCTTGCTTCTGCCCAAACGGAGCCTCCCCGCGTCGTGGTCGTGACGGGCCACACTCTCGCGGCGCCAGACCGTCGGTGCATTCTCGCCGAGGTGCAGGGATGGCACAAGTCGGCCCCGGCGGTCCGAGCGCCCGCGGTCGCTGTGACGCCCGCGCGAGGGCAGGTAGGTCGGACACGCCTGTGAGCCACGGGAGCGTCCGCGCTGACAGCCTCTGGAAAGCCGTGTCCCAGGGCAAGTAGCGCGCAAAGCGATCATCCTCTAGCATAGGCGGCTGTGCGCTCGGCGGCGGACCGCTTCGTGACTTCGCCGGCGCCCGCGCGCCGAAGTGGCGGAACTGGCAGACGCGCCGGACTCTAAATCCGGTGGGCTTCACGGCTCGTGCGGGTTCGACCCCCGCCTTCGGCACCAGTAGGTCAACTCAACGGCAGGAATGCCGATAGACGCAGAGAAGCTGGACTCCCGGCCTGCGCCGGGTCATCGCCCACTCGGACCACACGACCGCGGTCGTGTCAGAGCACGAGGTATCACCGCGTGAGACACGTGCGCCTCATCGTAGTAGCGCTCATCCTGACCGGGCTCTTGCTGCCCGTCGCCCTGCCCCAGAGCGTGCAGGCCGTGCCGCTGGCTACCCAGAAAGCGCGAGCCAAAGCCAAAGCCATGAAGATCCGTCGCCAGTTGGAGGCGCTCGACGCTACCTTGGGCCGGGCTGTGGAGGACTACAACCTGGCGCGCATCAAGCTGGACACCGTAGAGCGCAAGGTGCGCAAGACGACGCGCGAGCTCAAGGTTGCCCGACAGGAACTGCTAGTGGCCCGGGAGACGCTGCGGGAGCGGGTGATAGGCCTGTACAAGCAGCGCCCTGTCACGATCCTGGACGTCGTGTTCGAGGCGCGCAGCTTCGACGACCTGGCCACGGATCTCAAGGCTGTGCGCGAGATCAGCCGGCAGGACTCAGAGGTCGTCGACAAGGTCGAGCGGTACGAGGCGCGCGTCATAGAGAAGCGCAAGCAACTCGTCGAGGATCGTCATGAGGCGCGCATCCTGCTCAAAGACGTCGAGCAGCGTCGTGAAGGCATCGAGGTGCAGATCGCCCAGCGCAAGGATCTGCTGCGTGGTGTGGAGAAGGAGATCGCGCGTATCGAGCGCGAGGAGCGGGAGGCGGCCGCCCGGGCTGCAGCGGCAGCCGCGGCTGCCTCGGCCTACGCGTGGCGCAACCCGCGCGTCCCAGTGGCCAACGCTGGCCCAGGGCACCCCGAGGTCATCGAGATCGCCAAGCGGTACCTCGGTGTGCCATACGTGTACGCCGCCGCCGATCCTCGCGTGGGGTTCGACTGCTCCGGACTGGTCATGTACTGCTATGCGCAGATCGGGATCAGTCTGCCGCACTACTCTGGGTACCAGCAGAACATGGGCAAGCCCGTGGCCATGAGCGCGCTCGTCCCGGGCGACCTGGTCTTCAAGGGGTATCCCGTCTCCTACCATGTGGGTATGT
>CAYMTC010000015.1:0-14063 GCA_964393265.1 uncultured Thermoleophilia bacterium | reverse complement strand
GCCAGCGCCTTGAGCGCCTCGTCAGGCAGATCTCCCGTCTTCTCGAGCGCGAACCCGACCACCTCTTCCGCGACCTGCGCCCAGTACCTCGAGTCGGTGCAGATGAGAGCGAGCGACTCGCCCACCAGAAGCACAGCGTCCTCCCCCCGAAAGCCCGAGAGGTAGCGGACATCCACGGGCTGTGTCACGAGTGCAGCCTGAAGGCCGCGCTTGTCGAGCACCCGCTGAACAGCGGCCACTCGGCCAGGATAGCTCTGCCTGAACTCGTCCACTCGCTGCTCAGTCATCGGTGGGCTCCGGACGGCGCGGCAGTCGACCTGCCGTGAGTTCACGGGCAAGGATCTCCACAGCCTCGAAGTACCCCTCCAACCCCTTGCCTGCCACCCGGGCCGTGGCAAGCTCGGCGATGACCGACACCGTGCGCCACCGTTCGCGCTCGTCGACCGCCGAGAGGTGCACCTCCGCGATGGGTGCTGAGATCAACTCCAGCGCGTCACGGATGGCGTAGCTGTAGTGCGTCCAGGCGCCGGGATTGATGACCAGCGCATCGATGTCAGAGACTGCCAGCTCATGCAAGTGCTCGATGAGGACACCCTCGTGATTGGTCTGGAAGGTCGTGACGCTGAAGCCACGCTGCTGCGCGTAGCGCGTCACTCTGTCCTCCAGTTCGGAGAGCGTGAGACTGCCGTAGTGCTCGCGTGGACGTCGCCCAAGCATGTCCAGGTTGACGCCGTGCACCAACGCCAGGCGCTTCACTGACCGTGCAGCCATGTGACCACCTCTCGCAGCTCATCGTGCGGTACCTCGACGCCCCGCACCGGACGTCCTACCGCCTGAAGTAGCACGAACGGCACCGTAGCACCCACAGCCTTCTTGTCGCGCGCCACGAGTGCCAGGACCTCGTCGGGCGCCGACCCTGAGTATGCCCGCGGCAGAGCCAGCGCGTCCAGCAGGGCTGTCGCTCGCGTGACGTCGGCCTGCGAGAGCCCTGTGAGTGCGGCCGACAGTCGCAGAGCGGCACGCAGACCGAGCGCCACCGCCTCACCGTGTGAGTACCGGGCGAACCCTCCAGCAGCCTCGATGGCATGACCCACGGTGTGACCGAGATTGAGCACCTGGCGCTCACCACGTTCCTCACGCTCATCGGCGGCCACGATCCCAGCTTTGACACGCAGGCAGCGAGCGACCAGGCTTGGAGTGCAGAGCGCGGCCGCACCGTCGCCTGAGTCAAGCACGGCCGCCTCCACTTCAGTGAGAAGGTCCTCGCCTGCAAGGAGGGCGTACTTGACGACCTCTGCAGCCCCACTTCGACGTTCACGATCCGGCAGTGACTGGAGCGTGGCCGTGTCAGCCATGACCAGCCACGGCTGGTAGAAGGTCCCGACGTGGTTCTTGCCGCCACGGAAGTCCACGGCCACCTTGCCACCCACCGCCGCGTCCACCTGCGCCAGGAGCGTCGTCGGCACCTGCACCAAGCGGAGACCCCGCAGGTACGTGGCTGCGACGAATCCGGTCAGGTCGCCGATGACGCCACCTCCCAGTGCTACGAGGACGTCGGCGCGGGTGAGGCGACGCTCGTAGAGCACCCCGTAGAGCTCCTCGGCCCGCGCCAGCGTCTTCTGTGCCTCGCCGGCAGGTAACACCACCTCCGTGGCGTCACAGCGGACGCTGCGCAGTAGCGCCACGAGGCGCTCCAGGTACAGCGGCGCCACGTTCTCATCGCTCACCACGACAGCTCGCCGCCCGCCGCAGGTGGACTCGAGCTCACGACAGCCCCGGGCGAGCAGCCCCTCGTCGACGACGACGTCGTAGGCGCGCTGCAAGGTGCTGACGGACACGCGGATCATGCCTTGACCTTCCGCAGCATGATCCCCCTGTCCAGCTCGGCGGCCAGCTCTTGCGCGACGTCCTCCACGCTACGACTGCCGTCGTTGACCACCGTGACGTCGGCGAGCGCGCGGTACGTCGCCTCACGCTCGCCGTAGAGCTCGGCGAAGCGCTCTCTGTCCTGTGCCAGTGGACGGCCGACACCTGCCGCCCGCTCCCACAGCCGCTCGATCGGCGCACTGAGCCACACCACCAGCGGCAGCCGGCGCAGCCCTTCGTGAGCCTCTTTGGACATCACCGCCCCACCGCCGAGCGCCAAGACAGCCGCATCTTGCAGGGCGTGTTCCAGGACATCTGCGACGACGCGCCGCTCCTCTTCTCGGAAGTAGGCTTCTCCCCGCGCGGCGAAGACCTCTTCGATGGGTCCAAGCCTCTCCACGATCAGCGCGTCCGTGTCGATGAACCGGCACTGCAGCAGTGTCGCCAGCGCTCTGGCGACACTGCTCTTGCCGGCGCCCATGAACCCGATGAGGGCGACTGAGGGGGCAACCACCTGCGCGGCGGCCTCCGCTCCTGAGACAGCGGCTGAGCTCGCGGGTGGCTCGGCGACTGAGTCCTCTAGGAAGCCAGTGGCTGACCCGGTGGCGGAGTCAAGGGCCGAGTCGCAGACCGAGGCCGCGCTCGAGTCCGTCGGCACGCGGCCGCCGGCCTCGGCCTTAGACATGATGCGACCGATCGGCCGCGGCGTGGACAGTCGCCACGAGCGCCTCGACCGTGGCGCCGCCGAACCGCTCAAGCAGCGCGTCGGCTAGCGCCAGACAGACGGCAGCCTCGCCTGTGACAGCAGCCGCGGGCACCGCACACACGTCACTGCGCTCGAAGCGAGCCTGCACCGGCCGGTGGGTGCCCAACTCCACCGACTGCAGCGGCGTGCGCAGAGTGGCGATGGGCTTCATGGCTGCTCGCAGCACGATGTGGTCGCCCGTGGAGATGCCACCTTCCACACCCCCGGACCTAGAGCTAAGGCGATAGTACCCGCGCTCGTGGTCCCAGGCGATCTCGTCGTGGACCTGCGAGCCCGGCAGTGAGGCGGCGGCGAATCCCAGGCCCAGCTCTACACCCTTGATGGCTGGAATGCTCATGAGCGCCGTCGCGAGCCGGGCGCCGAGACGTCGATCGCCCTGCACGTAACTCCCTACACCAGCGGGGAAGCCCAGGGCCACGACCTCGAAGACCCCGCCCAGGGTGTCGCCCCGTTCACGAGCGTCGTCGACGGCGGCCTGCATGGCCACGCTTGCCTGCGCATCGGCACAGCGCAGCGGCTCGGCATCCAGAGCCTGTGGGTCGAGGGTGGATGGATCGGCGGGCAGCGCTGCTACATCGCCGATGCGGCACACGTGGCTTACGACCGTACACTCGACGGCCTTGAGGATCTGCCGAGCCACCGCTCCACATGCCACGCGAGCCGCGGTCTCGCGGGCACTGGCCCGCTCGATCACGTCGCGGAGGTCCGGCGAACCGTACAAGAGGGCGCCACCGAGGTCGGCATGCCCCGGCCGTGGTACACGGACCTGCTCCGCCGGCTCGCGCACCGGCTCCGGGCTCAAGGTGTCCCCCCAGTTCTCCGCATCACGGTTGGCGATGCTGATGGCGATGGGGGCCCCTGTCGTGAGCCCGTAGCGCACTCCGCCGACCAGCGTCGCTGTGTCGGACTCGATCTGCATACGCGGCCCGCGACCATAGCCCGTCTGCCGGCGTGCAAGGTCGTGGTCGATGTGGCGGACGCTGAGCGGCAGCCGCGCGGGGCAGCCGTCGACGATCGCAGTCAGCGACGGTCCGTGTGATTCACCGGCAGTAAGGAAACGAAGTGCGCTCACGGCGCTCTACAGTACCGAATACCCCTGTGCCGAGCAACGGGGTTACGCTCAGCCTGTCACTTGTCGAGAGTCTGGCCCACGTGGAGGACCAGCGTGTCGTCGCCGTGCAGGATGGTGGCCGTCTGCGCGCCGGCGTCGATGGCGAGGATCTCGATCTGTCCCCAGTCTGTGTCGAACGTCTGGCCGACCTTCTTGTCGGCGTACGTGGTGCCATCGACCTTGAGCGTCGCCGTGTGCACACCGTTCTGGGTGTTGATGCTGAGCAGCTTGATGGTGTGCCCCTGCTTGCTGGGCGCCGGTGTGGGCTCGCCGCTGCCGTAGTTGAGCGAGTCGACGGTGATCCTGTAGGACTCGCCGGTGTCGGCAGCGGTCACCATGACCGTCTGCCCCTCGGCGACATCTACTGATGTGCTCCCATCGTCGAAGGTGGATCCGTCGAGCAGCTCGAAGGTGACTGCCTCGCCGGTGATGTCAGCTACGTACAACACCGGGTCGTCTGTAGGAGTATCGTCGCCGGCCTGCACCGTCGCGGTACTGCCGGACACCGTGACATCGGCCGATGTCGGTGTGGGCAGTGTGCTGGTGGGCGTCGGCGTAGGCAGCGGCTCTGGCTCTGGCTCGTAGCTGCCGAACGGAGCGAACGGGTCCTTACTCGTGAACAGATCCAGGACCGGCTCCTGCTTGGCCGGGTCGATCACCGCTGCCGAGCCGGTCGCCACGTCGTCGGCGACGTCGGTGTCGGCGACAGCTGGCTGCTGGCCCGAGCCACCGTAGGAGCCCATGGTCGTAGCCACCTTCTGCTCTCCGCCCAGAGCGATCATCGCGATGCTCGCGGCCAGGATGAGGACCACCGCCGCGAAGAATGCGAACCTGCGCAGGCCCACTGCTATTCACCTCCCGAAGGCGACGGGCTGAGACCCGAGGGTGCGGGAGAGACGCCACCCGGAGACGGGGATACCAGGGTGTCGGTAGGAGAGGGCGACACCACCCCTTCTGCGGGAGACGGCGAGCTGCTAGGCGTGGCACTGGGCTGTGCAGCTGGCGGCGTGCCCGTCGTGGCGGTGCTCTGCTGTGCCTGCGACCACAGGTAGGCGTTCACGACCACGTCGACGGTGAGGTTGGGAAAGCCCGGGTCTGGACCCTCGCCGATGCTGACGGAGGCCACCTGCAACAACCTGCCCGTGACGAGGAACGCGTCGTTGCGGTACTCGACGTAGCTCTCCAGGCGGAAGAGGAAGTCCTCGAGATCGTAGAACTGACCGTGGAAGGTGAGCGTGAGAGGTTGCACGCTGAACGGGGCTCCCGGCGCGACGACACCGGGCTGGATGCTCACGAAGTCCAGCCCTGACTCCTGCGCTGTCCGTGTGAGCTCGATGATGATCGACGGTACCCCCGTTTGACCGGGCAGCATCTTGTTGAGCCGCAGCAGGTCGGCGCGCGTCTGCGGCGCCGTCTTCTCGTAGCCCTTGAGACGAGCGAGGTCCGTTTGGGCCGTGGTCAACTGCTGCTGCGTCTCCTCGATCTGGCCGTCGAGCTGACTGACGTCCTTGCGCAGCGGGTTGTAGAAGAGGAAGAACCACGCCACGCACACGACCACGACGATGACGGCGGTGATGATGTACACCTCTTTGCCGCGAAGGTTCACTGGGCCTCACCCGAGACTGGTTCGCCGCCGCTGGCCTGACTAGCCGCGCCAGCCGCCGCTAGCGGAGGCTGGCTTTGGAAGGCGCGCAAGCGCGCCGTGATCTGGAACGTGACGACGTCGGCACCCGATTCTGACTCGGCCTTGGTGGCGGATACGAGTTGGATGTCGGTGAGCTGTGGCATGAGCCCCAACCGCGTCATGAACTCGGCCACGTCACGGTGCGTGAGAGCCTCACCGCTGAGCGTCATGTCGGGTGCGGTGCCAGCGGCGGCCGCCGCCACACCCTCGCCACCGAGTGCGCTGCCCGCCAGCATGGGAGCCGGCACTGCCGCCTGAAGCTCCGTGAGTCGACACTCCTCGGGGATGAGCAGACTGATCTCCTCAGCGATGCTCGACCACACCACCCGTGAGTCGTAGATCTGTGTGGCGACCTGCGACATAGCGGCACGCTGCGACTGCTGTATCTCGTAGGGTCTGTACGTGGCGACCTCCTGCTGCAGCTGCGTGAGCCGCGACTGCAACGAGGCCACCTCCTGCCGCTTGGTGGACGCCCGCTGGTTCTCGAACACGTACAGCACTCCCAACACACCGACCACCAAGATGAGCGCCAGGAGAGCGTAGACCAATCCGCGCTCGCGCTTGACCTTCGCGCGCTCCTCAGCCGGCAGCAGATTGATGCGGCGGCCGCCCACTAGTCCTCTTCCTCCAGCGCAAGGCCGACGGCCAGCGCGAGACGGGGCGCCAGGACATCGAGCTCAGCCTGGCTGAGCTTGCTCTTGTTCTCGCTGATACGGCGCAACGGATCGCCGCGTAGAACGTCCAGGTGCAACACATGCCCCAGGTACGTGGTGAGATTGGTCGTCAACGAACCGTCTCCCGTGACGTGCAGAGAGCGGATCGGCTCGCCTTGGGACTGTGTGTGGTAGTAATCGATGGAGCGCCGGATCTCGTCGGCGAACGTCTCGCACGAACTCTCGAGGCTGGCGTGCACGCGCTCGGCCAGCTCCGGACTGATGTCGTCGGCAAGCGTAGGCGGCTCGTCACCTCGCAGGCCCACGGCCACGGCGAGCCGCCACGCCTCGTCTATGTCCACGCCGCAGTCTGTGGCCAGGGGCTCTATCATGGCCTCTGATCCCAGGTTGATCACGCGAGTGAACCGCGACGTGCCGCCCGAGACGACCAGGTTCGTGATACCCGAGCCGATGTGGACGAGCGCGGCGGTCTCGAGCGGCTCCCCCGAAAGCTCGGCACTGAGCTGCGGGGTCGCGACCAGCGCCCTCGCCAGCGCGAACGCCTGCAGGTCGATACCCTCGACCACCAGATTGGCCTTGCGCGCGACCTCGACGAACTGGTGGATCATGTCGCGCTGCGCAGCGACCAGCAAGATGCGCTGCCTGGCAGTACCGTCCTCGGTGGCCAGCGTCTCCACCACCTGGTAGTCCAGCACCGCCTCTTCGACGGGGATGGGGATGGCCTCCTGCGCCTGAAACTCGATGGCCGCGCGGAGCTCCTTCTCCTCGATGATGGGGAGCTCCATGGAACGCACCACGATCTTCTGGTTGGCGATCCCCAGCAGCACGCGTCGGTTGCGCAGGCCTGCCCGCTTCCAGAACGCTTTGAGCTGATTGGCGAGGCCACCGACATCGACCACCTCGCCCTCAGCGACGAGCCCATCTGGCAACGTCTGGAGCGCGGCGTGCGTGAGTACCTGTGACGAGCGGCTGCCGCGGATCTGTACTGCCGCCAACAGCGTCTGCTCTATGTCCAGCCCTATGCGGGCCACCGATCGCTCAAGCACCAGGGCCTCTCACTGAACTCGCCATGCCAGCGCATACGTCGGCAGATTCGTGCCGTTGCTTTAGGCATAAAGCCTCGGCGCAGGCTGCTATGACGACCACGCCGTGTCTCCCGCCAGGAAGCGCCGTGCATTCTCTCATAAAGACCATGAGCCGCCTATTCTTCTCGGCGAGACCTCCGTGGACGAGCGGCCCGTGCACCTGTACGCGAAGCGGCTGTCCACCTGTCTGCGACCACACAGCACCGGGACCCGGACGTGGGAGAAGTCCTTCCCCCTCTGAGTTCGCTCGTGGCAGCCCGTTTCCCTGCGACGAAGACAAGACACGGCGCGACACGGAGCTGGAGAAACGACGCCTACCACATGGGTCGTAAGGAAGCCGGGAGGCGGCTCTGCGCACCAGTCGGGCGATACCGTGACGCCCAAGGGGCCGTCCACCCGCAGAGTGCCGGCGCTGACGCTGCCCTGCACCACAGAGGGGCCCTGCACAGTCAGCGTGCCCGTGACCACCAGAGCCCCACACAGGACCGTCGTGGGCGCTTGCGTGCCTGCATCGGGAGCCGCCGCCCCCGCGCTGCCCATCTGAGCGTCGCCCAATACCACCAGGGTGAGCTGCTGAGACGCGTCGCCCCGCGGCCACAGCCCGACTATGTCCGCCCCGCCTGCAGCCGGCCGCACGACGACGACTCTGCCGCTGAGCGGCGACGGTGCAGGGCCCGCCACTGCCGCACGAGTCGCGAGGTCCTCCAGGTCCAGCGGCGATCCACCCGGCGGGCAGTCGAGCCATGCATGAGCGCACAGAGAACTCAACGCGCCGTCGCTGACCGCCGTCGCGCAAGCGGACCCGCCGGTGACCGCGTCGGTGTCGTAGGGGTCGGCCTTGCCCGCGGCGTGCACCTCGATGCCCGCGTCGTAGACGTGACCCGCCGCGTGCACCCCCACGTACTCCCACTGCACGGGCCGCGCCCGGTCGGCGCAGCGCGAGCCATCGGGTCCTGGAGCGAACTCGACCCACTCCCTGCCGCGCACGTCGCCGCCCACATACAGCCCCGTGCCGTCCAACTCCAGATCGGCGCCGACATCTGCATCGCCGGCCACGGTGACGCCCGCCGGTAGACGGTCCGGCGCCAACCTGACCTGCACTGCGCTACGGCCCGTGCCCCACCGTGCGCGTGCGACCGCCTGACACCCGAACAGGGGCCCGCCGTCGGGGCCGGTCTCACGGCGGACGCTGAGTGCCACATCCACCTCGTCCGCGACCGGGGAACCGCACGACCACTCGACAGCGTCGTCTGCCTCGAAGAGCCCGCACAGCCCACCCCAGGCGAGCAGTTCCCGCGCCTCGAGGATCGCTGCCTGAGCGGCTTCCTGGGCACGCGTGAGCCGCGTGTCTGCGCGAGAGGTAGCGGACCCGGCAAGCGCTACCGTGAGAGCGGCACCCGCGATGCCCAGTCCGAGTGCCACGACCACCAAAATCAGTGCGAGCACGAAGCCCGCCGGCTGGCTGAGACGGAGCACCGGTGTCTCAGGGTCTCTCGACAGGAGTGCACGCCCGCCGGCTCTCATTTGGGCACCCCCGAGAGCCATGCCTGCCACTGCTGTTCCACGAGCGTCTGACGGACCCGTGCCTGCACGACGATGCGCACGCCGCGGACGGCGCGCGCCGTCGCGGCATCGAGGCCGGCAGCGCCGCATGTGAGCGGACACCCGGCTTGATCCAGGTAGGCGATCTGGAAGTCCTCGACACCGCCTACAAGGTGACACGAAGGAGTGTCCCGCCACAGTGTGCCGCGCGCCTCGTTCCACTGGATGACGACTGTCCGGGGCGTGTCGCCGTCCTCCACGATCTGGAGCCCGAGGCAGTGGGGCGTGCAGGCCACCGCGTCCCCGACGACGACTCGGCTGGCAGCACCTACGTCTGCCAGGACGGTGCGCCGCGCATACGCGAGCCCGCTGCGCGCCTCGGCCTCGTCCTCCATGCCCACTGCCGCCGACTGCATGCTCCATAGCCACGCCCACGCACCGGAGGTAAGGACACCCGCCAGAGCGATGACCACGACCAGCTCCACCAGCGTGAGACCGAGCGGGCATCGGTAGGCCGTGCGAAGCGTGTGCACGATGCCTGGGACGGTCGCGGGCGCGCTCACTGATCTGGCTCCTCAGTCTGGTCGAGCTCTGCTGTGTAGAAGCTGCACGCGAGCACCGGCCCCACCGACTGAGCGACGGGCACACCTTCAGCGGAGCTCCCCTTGAACGCGTGCAGCTCGACCGTCACGGCCACTGCCGGCAGAGCCCCGACGCCTTCGTAGAGGCCGACGACGGACTCGTGATCGAGGTGCACCCACGAGGAGCCCTCTCGTGCGACGAAGCGTGCTACCACGACGAGGTCCCGGCCGTGCGCACGATCCACGTTGACGAACGCGCCGGACGACCAACCGTGGGCACCGGCGCCAGTGTAGAACGCCTGCGCCGTGTTGCGCGCCGTGTCCGCGTGCGGGAACACCCGCTGCACCACGCCTTGCCCCAGCACCGCTGCAGTCGTGGGCCCGACGCCCGCCATCGCTGGCGCCACGTGCCGAGTGAACGGCAGGAGGTCGAGGTCCCACAGGAACGCCAAAGCGGCCTGTCGATCCTCCTCACTGTGCCGCTGCTCTCCGCCGGCCCGCAGAGCCAACGACACGATGCCGGTGACCGCGGCGGCCGACATCGCCAGGACAGCGGCCGCCGCCAGCACTTCCACCAGCGTGAAGCCGCAGACCTCTCGCCGGGCAAGGGTCTGGCGCAAGCCCGACGTGAGACGTCTGCTCACTGGATCCTCACTCGGCCGGTGAGCTGCACGACCACGGCAGCCGTGCTGCCGCCGCAGGCCACGGTCAACGTGCCCGCGCGGGGCACCCACGTACCGACGTTCAGAGGCAGGCCGCGGCCGTCGAAGGCGACCGTGTCCTGTGGGTAGTTCGTGCTGCAGACGCACGGCCCCAGCGCGCCGTGGGTCTCCACGGCCCAATCATCCCCTTGCTGCCGCTGCACCGTGAGCGCGCGACCCGACACGACGACGCGCCACGCCGTGTCCGACGCTTGCGCGCCGGCTTGCGCCTGCCGCAGCAGGACCGCCAGCCGGCGCGCGCCCTGGTCGACAGCCAGGCGCTCACGCCCAGCCCCCATGGTGGGAGCCGTGATGGCCGCCACGACAGCCAACACCGCCAGCACCACGACCAGCTCTACCAGCGTGAGCCCGTCTGTACCGCGAAGGGGCACGGCTCTTGTGTACCACGACACCGTGTCCTCCTCCCCACGGTCTTGACCACGGCGGACCCGCCAGATGACGGCGAAAGACTACGGTCGTCGCGGCCGGTGGAGAAGGGTGACGAGACGGCGCAGGCGGTGACGTGCGCTGCGCCCAGAGGTAGACGAAATCGCTACGTGATCAGCCTAGCGCCAAGCCAAGGTAGGCCGAGATGATCAGCGGCCCGGCGAAGATGCCGACGATGCCACCCAGCGCCAGGAACGGCCCGAACGGCACCGCCGTCTTCATGTCCCCCTGCTTGCGAGCGATCATCACGACGCCGACCACCGCGCCCACCACGAAGCCGATGAACAGTGCGGGGACGACCGCCGCGCCCAAGTAGGCGCCCATGCAGAGCGCCAACTTCACGTCGCCCATACCCATGCCACTCATACCGCGGAGGCGCTCGTAGAGGAGCGCCACCGCCAGAAGGAAGCCCGCCGACCCCAACGAAGCCGCCAGGTACTCGTACCAGCGCTCAGGATAGATCGCGATCATCGCCGCCAGGCCTATCACCGCGGACGGCAGGACGATCACATTAGGAATGATGCGGAACTCCAAGTCCGTCTCGCTGACGGCCACCATGGTCGCCAGGAAGAGCAACTGAGGTAGCAGGACCCACTGCCACCCCGAGTAGGCGGCCGCGCCAGCGAAGAGAGCGCCGGTCACAAGCTCACCGACGGGGTAGCGCGGGCTGATGGGTGCGCCGCAGGCGCGGCAACGACCGCGCAGAAGGAGGTAGCTCACCACGGGGATGTTGTCGTATGCAGCGATCGCCGCCCCACACGACGGGCATGACGAGCGCCCACGCACGATGCTCAGCTTGCGCGGCAGACGGTAGGCCCAGGCATTCAAGAAGCTCCCGATGAGGAGGCCGAACAGGCCGCAGCCTATGACGAGCAGTACGCTGCTTGTGGCCCCGCTCACAGCGTCTCCAGAAGGATGGCGGAGAGCTGGGTGAACTTCTGCGGCGTCATGAGTGCTCCCAGCGGCTGCAGCGCCTGCACTCGTGCGGTGGCGTCTTGCGGCAGGATCTCACCCAGCGCGGCCACTGCCTTCTCCTGCGCGTAGGTGTCGCCGGTCGCGTACACCTGCGCCCACATGAGGGCCGCCTTCTCGCTCTCCCCACCCTTGGCAAGCAGGGCGGCCGCCACTCGAGGGACCCAGTCCGGACGCCCCGGTACGGCCGCCGCCTTCTCATACCACTCAGCCGCCAGCTCGGCCTTGTCCTCGTTGCGTGCGTACATGTAGATCAGTGAGCCCAGCGTCGTCTTGACCTGCCATACGTCGGGGGTGCGTCGCGCCCCTCGGACAAGCAGCTCGTACGCCTCTAGGCCCTTGCCCGCGTCGATCAGCGCGAACGCGCCGAACAGGTACGCCTTCCAGAACCGGGGGCTCAGGTCGGTCACCAGACGCACATAGCTGGGCAGCGAGTCGAGGCGCTTGTCGCCCTCGATGTGTTCGCCGTAGTACTGGATCGTCGCCAGCCAGTACACATCGGCCGCCACGGTCCGGAACGCCGGCGAGAAGTCCTTGAAGAAGTCGGGTGACGGCACGAACACGACCGCGCGCGACACCGTGTCGCGCGGTCGCGTGACCTGGAACGCCACCACGACCGTCACGCACGCCGCCACCAGAAAGGCGACGGCCAGCCAGCTCCGCCAGGGCCGTCGCACTAGAACTCCCGTCGCCGGAACACCAGCCACGCCGCCGACAGCACGATGACAGCGTAGGCCACGAGATAGCCACCCCACCCAGCGATGCTGCTCCACTGCGCTGTCTGCTCACCGACCACCACCGCGCTGAGACTCACGGCGCTGAAGTTGGGCACGAGCAGGTACACGACCCAGGACAGAGCCTCCAGCGCCGCGCCCGAGCCCAGCCGGGTCAGTGAGAGCACGTTGTGACTGAGCTGCCCTGCCAGGAACACGCACAGGCCGAGCACGCTGGCCAAGATAGGGGAGGCGAACGTCGAGAAGAGGATGGTGAGCGCCATGACGACCAGTACCTGGAGGTAGATGAACGCACCGGCGATGAGCAGCCAGCCGTTCGCCGCCCCAGCCACAGGCCACGCCAGCAGGAACAAGAACACGGTCATACCGAACACCACGATGGCCATGGTGGCACTGAGGCCGAGGAACTTGCCGACGATGAACTCCCCCCGACCCACAGGCTTGGAGAACAGGATGAACACCGTGCGCTTGTCGATCTCCTTGCGGAGAAGGCCGGCGGCCACGAAGACACCCACCACGACGCCGAACCCGGACACGGCGACGAGGCCGAAGTCCTGCACCAGCCGGCCTTCCTGGCCGAGGCTGATGCTGGCCAGCCACAAGCCGGCGACGATCATACCCAGCGCGAAGAGCAGCACGACCAACAGGATGCGGTCGCGGATCGTCTCGCGGAAGGTGTTGGTCGCGACGGCCAGCACTCGCCTCATGTCTGGCTCCTCTGAGACTCAGCCTGCGGCCCAGACAGGGAGATGACGCTCATGAAGAACCGCTCCAGGGAACCGTCGCCCTCACGCAGCGCCGTCTCCACCGATCCGTTCCACACCACCACACCCCGGTCCATGATGGCGATGCGGTCGCAGAGCTCGCTCACGTCGGCCAGGATGTGTGAGTTGAAGAGCACCGTGCGACCCTCCTCGCGCAGGCGCTGGATGATCCGCTTCACCTCGACTCGCCCCACAGGGTCGAGCCCGGTCATGGGCTCGTCGAGCAGCACCAGACGCGGATCGTTGATCAGCGCCTGCGCTATGCCGATCCGCTGCAGCATCCCTTTGGAGTACTTGCGCAGCTGCGTGGCGGCGGCGTCTTCCAGACCCACCTCGCGGAGCGCGGCCGCCACCCGCTCCTGTCGGTCCCCGGGTGGTAGCGAGAAGAGCCGGTCACAGAAGCCCAGCAGCTCCCGGCCGGTGAGGTAGTCGTAGAAGTAGGCGTTCTCGGGGAGGTAGCCGACCTCGTGCAGACCGGCCACGCCCAATCGTGTGCAGCCAGCCGACGCCCGCATGAGGCCCAGGACGATCTTCAGGGTGGTCGTCTTGCCGGCCCCGTTGGGACCCAGCAAGCCGACCACCTCGCCCTCAGCGACCGTGAGGTCCACGCCTCGCAGGATCTCCACCTTGCGACGCCGGAACCCCACGGCCACCGTCTTGTGCAGGTCTTCTACAACGACCGCCGGCGCACCCGGCGACGCCACTCTCTCCACGCGTCCTCTACTCCTTGACCGATCTCAGAGTCTGTCGCGACCCTCCTGCCACTGCGTATCGGCCGTGACCAGCCATCACTGTAGCCATTTTCGGCAACGCGCTCCTGCGGAGCGCTCACTCGTCGCCACATCCCGCAGGTCGTAGACCCAGCGACCCCGTTCGATTTCGTCCCAGGTCCTCGCGGACCTCCCACCACGCTCGACCACTGCGTGCGTCTCCGCAGAAGGAGCGCCTAGGTCGTAGGCCTCCGTCGAGCTCACGTGAAGACTCAGACTGGACACTCCCCACCGCCCAGAACACGCCACCACGCCCCGCTGCCCACGAGTGCGGCGAGGCCGCGTCCGGGTCGCGCCGACCGTCGGCCCCTAGACATACGAGGAAGATCAAGAGCACACGTCTGAACTCCAGTCACCGCTCATTAT
>CAYMTC010000014.1:0-14309 GCA_964393265.1 uncultured Thermoleophilia bacterium | reverse complement strand
GCGATCTTGGTGACCTTGACGCCGGCGTCCGGCGAGGCCTCGCCGTCACCCGTGTCTGCCGTGTCATCGCGGCCGCCGCAGGCAGCGATAAGCGCGACTGAGCTCAGGACGAGCGCCAGTATCAGCATGGTGACGAGAAGGCGACGATCCTTGATGTGCTTCATAGAGCACTCCCCCTTCATTCCCATTCTCCCCGTGGCCCCCGTCAGGCTGCGGGGCCAGAACACGTCTTCCCTCTACCTCCTTGTACGGCGCCGACATGACGACCAGAGCGGCGGGATCTCCGCGTGAGTAGCAGAGCTGTGGCGGGCAGCATGAACGGCACGCTGGTGAAGCGTGCGCGAGCGCATGGATCCACGCACCGAGCCACCCCTCCCTCTTGGCCGAGCGGACCCTGCGGGCGCGCTCGGCTCGGATAGCCGAGGCGCGAACAGCAGGCACAGGATATGTACCACCGACCTCTCCCTGTGTCAATAACAGTACCGGCGGTTGTAGTATGTTGTCACATACGTACGAGAGCGGCGCGTGCCCTATGGACACTACCTGTCGCCTCCGCAGACACGCGGGTGCTCGGTAGCAGAGTGAACGAAGAGTCTCAGTCGTCGAGCAAGGCCCGCTCCGCAGCTGCCGACGCGTGGATCTGCGTGGTGTCGAACAACTGCGCGGCGGTGTGCTCCTGGCTCACGAGGAGCGAGATCTCAGTACACCCCAGGATGACGGCGGTCGCTCCCCTCTCGGCCAGCCCGTCGATGATCCGTACGTACTCGTCCCGGGATCGCCCGCTGACCACGCCGAGGCAGAGTTCGTCGTAGATGACCTCATGGACGAGTCGGCGGTCTTGCTCCCCCGGTGTCAGAACGCGCAAGCCATGCAGATCGCGCAGCCTGTCGGCGTAGAAGCTGTCCTCCATGGTGAACCGGGTACCCAGCAGGCCGACCGTGGAGTGGCCCGCGCGTGCCACTTGCTCAGCGGTAGGGTCGGCGATGTGCAGAAGCGGCACGTATGTCGCGGCTTCGATGGCGGCAGAGACCTTGTGCATGGTGTTCGTGCAGAGGACCAAGAAGGCCGCGCCCGCGACCTCCAGCGTGTGCGCCACCGCCGCGAGGCGTGCTCCCGCCGCTTCCCAATCCTCAGCCCTTTGAAGCCTCTCTATCTCGGAGAAGTCGACACTGCTCAAGATGATCTTGGCTGAGTGCAGACCCCCTAGGCGCTCGTTGACGACCTGATTGATGATCCGATAGTAGACGGCTGTGGACTCCCAGCTCATACCCCCTATAAGGCCGATCGTCTTCATCCGCGACGCTCCCGGTAGGGATGGTGTGATGCAGCGGTCACCACCGCGCAGTACCTAGCTGACCCGGTCGCGATACCCGGCGACGAACCTCAGGAACCGATACACGTCGGCGAAGTCCGAGATCACGCCGAGAGACACACGGAGAGTGTTGGGGACCTTGCCTGTCGCGTCGTGGATGACCCGTTGGCACTCCAGCAGCGAGGTGACAGCGCCTTCATCACGGAAGCAGAGCGCCATGTCGTCCCGCGTCAGATCGTGTGCCACCTCGCCGTCACCGGGGTTGCAGAAGCACCCCGTGCGAATCGAGATGAGCTGGCGGCCGGCCGCCAGCTCGATCTCGTACACATCGTACGGTAGGCCGGCTGGATCCAGGAGCTGCAGCGCGATGGTGGCACCCCGACGATCCATGTCCGCGGGCCCAAAGAGCTGCACGACACTGCTGCCGTTGCTGTGCCGGATCCGCACTATCTCCTCGAGAAGCCAGCCGGCCAGAGCCCGGACGCGCCTATGGATCGTCGACACGCCGATGGACTGCATGTGCCGCAGCCCACCCGTGACAGCCGGGAGGTTGAGATAGTCGGGTGTGCCGTCCTCGAAACCGGTGGGCGCATCTGCCAGGTGATACCAATCCTCTCGTTGGACCGATGCCACCGTGATGGTGCCGCCCGCGAACCATGGACGCACCAGCTTGGCCAACACCTCTCGTCTGGCCAGCAAGGCACCCACCCCCGTGGGATAGCCGAACATCTTGTAGAAGGAGACGCACACGAAGTCCGGGTGGACCGCGCTGAGGTCAAGGACGTTCGTGGGCACATACGCCGCGCAGTCGAGGATGACGTCCCATCCGTTCTCGTGTGCGAGCTTCACCCACTCCAGCGGATGTTGGACACCGCTGAAGTTCGACTGCGCTGGATACGCAAACAGTCTGTCGCAGTCGCACCCGTCGGCAACGCCGGCGCGAAGAGCCCGCTCCAGCACATCCTCGTCGAGCCGCAGGTCCTCCCGCCGCACGGGCACGTAGGTGACGGCCGCCCCGCGGCGGCGAGCGAACTCGCGGATCCCGTTCACGGAGTTGTGGTTGTCGAAGCTCAGCAGGTAGACGCCGCCGCCCCGGAAGGGATACGACTCACCGATCAGCTTCAGGGCGCCGCTAGCGTTCGGCGTGAAGATGATCTCGTACTCGTCTGGATCGGCGTTGAAGAACTGTCGTGTGGCGACGCGAGCCTCTTCGATGAGCGCCGACGACGCCATCGACGTCGGGTTCTGCGAGTGGGGATTCCCGAAGACGCCCTCACGCAACATCTCGTGGTGACGGCGGATCTGGGAATCCGCGTAGAGCCCACCGCCGGTGTAGTCGAGATAGACGTGGCCGAGTCGATCGATCCGCTCGTAGTCGAGCGCCCGCAACCTGTCGACGGCGCTCGTCGTCGCGTAAGCCGGGTAGCGCTGCAAGAAGTCAGCGTAGCAGCGGCCGAGATCGTCGATCGGGGACGCTGCCGGCCCAGACGGTCGCGCTGGACGATCCTCGGCGCTCACGTGGCCATCTCCACCGCGACCGGCTCTGCGGCCGCAGCCCTCTCCGCGCGGAAGTGGCACGCGGCCAGATGCTCGTCGATCGCCCATGGCCCGGGCTCATCAGGCCCACCGTCGACCGGCAGGAGCGCTGGGTCGTCTGTGGCGCAGCGCTCCTCAGCCCGCGGACAGCGAGGATGGAAGCGGCATCCTGAAGGCAGGTGCACCGCGCTGGGAGGGTCTCCCTTGAGACGTGGCTCTGGCACACTCCCCACCTGGTTCAGCCTGGGGGCCGCATCGAGCAGTACGCGCGTGTATGGGCAGCGCGCGTCGCTGAAGAGCGGATCGCGGGGCGCCGACTCGACGATGCGCCCGAGGTACATCACCGCGACCCTGTCTGAGAGGTGCCGCACGACGGCCAGGTTGTGCGAGATGAGCAGGACTGCCAGGCCCAGCTGGTGCCGCAGGTCGTCCAGCAGCTGGAGGATGGTCGCCTGCACGGAGACGTCCAGGGCCGACACCGGCTCATCCGCGATGAGCAGTCTTGGCTCGACAGCCAAGGCGCGGGCGATGGCGATGCGCTGCCTCTGGCCGCCGGAGAACTGACGGGGATAGCCGTCCAGCGCCTCCGCCGGCATGCCGACGAGACCCATGAGCTCGCGGCAACGCTCTTCCACACCCGCCCGCGGCACAAGCCTATGCACGCGGAGCAGCTCGGCGAGCACCTGCCGCACAGACATACGCGGGTTGAGCGACGATGCCGGGTCCTGGAAGACCATCTGCACCGCTCTCCGTTGCTCGGCCGACCGTCGCTTCCCCAAGAGCACGCCGTCGAGCCGGATCTCGCCGCCTGCGGGGACCACCTGCCCGGTGACACAGCGGCCGATCGTGGTCTTGCCACAGCCGGACTCACCGACGAGGCCGACGATCTCGCCCGGAGCCACTTGGAGTGATACGCCGTCCACCGCGTGCACCACGCCGTAGCCCTTCACGTCGAAGCGCGCGAAGAGATCCGTTATCTGTACCAGTGCGTCAGGCATGGCTTCCCGCTGCCAGCACGCTCTCCATGAGCGCTCGTCCGTCGCCGCCTGCCAGAAGGTCGGCGTGCAGACAGGCGCTCGTGCGCCCTTCGCCGACCGGCTTGGGCTTCACCTGCGTGGTGGCGCACTCCTCGCTGGCCAGGAAGCAGCGCGGATGGAACGGGCAACCTGCAGGGCGCCGTGACGGATCGGGCAAGCTGCCCGGTATGGGGAGCGGCGCCTTGATCTCCTCATCCAAGTCCACTGCGGAACGCAGCAGCCCGATGGTGTAGGGGTGCAGCGGCCGTGCCAGCACCGCAGCCGTAGGGCCCGTCTCCACGAGCTGGCCCGCGTACATCACGCAGACGTGCTCACAGAGTTGTCCCACCAGTGCTAGCTCGTGCGTCACGAAGACCACCGCCAAGCCCATCTCTCTCTGAAGGTCACGCAGCAGACGGAGGATCTGCGCCTGGATGGTGACGTCAAGGGCCGTCGTGGGCTCATCGCAGAGAAGTACCTTAGGCTGCGAGGCCAAGGCGATAGCGATCATGACACGCTGGCGAGTGCCACCCGACAGCTCATAGGGGTAGCAGTCGTAGCGCCGCTCGGGATCGCCGATGCCCACGTGGTGCAGCAGCTCGAGCGCTCGAGAGTGCGCCGCCGCGCGCGATACGCCAAGCACCTTGTGAGGCGTCTCGGCGATCTGAACGCCCACCTTCTGCACAGGATTCAGCGCGCTACCTGGGTCCTGGAAGACCATCGCCAGGTGCCCCCGGCGCAGCCGCGCCGCATGCTTGCCCGACAGGGCCAAGGGCTGACCGTCCACGCTGACCGCGCCCTGAAGCACAGTAGCTGAGTCTGGCAAGAGCCCCATGATGGCCCTCAGCGTGATGCTCTTGCCGCACCCCGACTCACCCACAAGACCCAGCGAGCGTCCCCGCTCCACAGCGAACGACACATCGTCGACCGCACGGAACGTCTCACGGTCACGGGCGATCTCTACCGTGAGCCCCTCGACGACAAGAGCAGGTGTGCTCATTCCGGGCGCAGGACGTCGGCCAGGCCGTCGCCCAGAAGGGAGAGGCCGATACCAGTGAACACCACACAGAGCCCTGGGATGGTCGAGAGCCACCAGCGCGTGGTCATGTACAGCTGCCCGTCGTAGATCATGGAACCCCAGTCGGGCTGCGGCGCCTGGATACCCAGACCGAGGTAGCCAAGTGTCACCACCGCCAAGATGACGTAGACCACGTCGGACATGCCGTAGACGACCGCTTGGGTGATCGTGTTCGGCAACACGTGCCGGAAGATGATGCGCCGGTGCGAGAGGCCCCCGGTACGCGCCGCAGCTAGCCAATCGGACCGGCGCACTACCAGCGTGGTGCTCCTGACCGTACGCGCGTAGGTGACCCAGTCCGCTAGGGCGAAGGCGATGAAGATGCCGCGCAGCCCCTCACCCACCACGAACACCAGCGTGATGATGAGGATGTAGTACGGGAACGCCATGACGACATCGATGAGGCGGCTGAGGATCGTGTCGAGCCAGCCGCCGAAGTACCCGGCCAGCGTCCCGATCATGGTGCCGAAGGCGAACGGGAAGAGGACGACGGAGAAGCCCGTTGCCAAGTCGAAGCGCGTAGCCCAGACCAACCTGGACCAGACATCGCGGCCCAGCTCATCAGTGCCTAGCCAGTGCTCCCAACTGGGCAACTGCAGCGCCGCCAGAAGATCCTGCTCGAGGGGGTCGTACCGCTCGATCCACGGAGCCACGATGGCCACCACGATCAGGATACCGATGATGGTGGCACCGGCCAGGAGAGACCGGTTGTGAGCCGCCTTGCGGAGCAGCGGGTGTGAGCGGACGACGAAGCCCTCGAGCTCGACCGTGGATGCACCACTTGCACCCGCACGCAGGCCATCGACGCTCATGACAGCTTGATCCGTGGATCGGTAGCCGCGGCCAAGAGGTCCGTACAGAGGCTGATCACGACGACAGCGATGGCAAAGACCAAGGTGACTCCCTGCACGACGGGGAAGTCGCGATTGCTGATGGATGTGATCATGAGGCTGCCCAGGCCGTTCAGCTGGAAGACCCGCTCGACCACCACAGTGGCGCCCATGAGAAAAGCGATGTTGATGCCCAGCAGGGTCAACGTGGGCACGAACGCATTGCGGGCTACGTGGACGAACAGGACCCGCGACTGACGGATCCCTTTGGACCGGGCGGTCGCGACGTAGTCCGCTTGGAGGACCTCGAGCATGCCGGCACGCAGGCTGCGCACCAAGAGCGGCACGATGCCCAGCGCGGAAGTGAGCGCTGGCAGTATGAGCCCGTAGATGTGCTCCGGGACAGTGTCACCCCAACCGCCCACCGGGAACCACCCCAGGTTGACCGCGAAGATGAGGATGAGGACGAGACCCACCCAGAACGACGGCATGCCCAGGCCGACCAGCGGCACCATACGGATGACATGGTCAGCCACACGGTCCTTGCGCACAGCCGCGTAGACAGCGAGCGGGACAGCGATGACCACCGCGAACACCGCGGCCAGACTCACCAAGGAGACAGTGACTCCGATACGACTCATGATCAACGATCGGCTGGAGACGTCGTAGAAGAGCGACATACCGGTGTCGCCACGCGCAAGCTGCTTGAGGAACAGCCAGAACTGCACCCAAATCGGCTCTTCGAGCCCCCACCTGAGTCGCAGTGCCGCGATCGCCTCGGGCGTGGCGCGGTCGCCCAGCAACGAGGCCGCCGGGTCCCCGGGTATGAGCCGGAGCATGAAGAACACGACGACCACGATGCCGAGGACGACCGGGATGGCCTGGAGGAGACGGCGTAGAACGTACACGCGACTGCCTTCAGGCCATCCCGTTACTTGTGGTGGCTCGCGTCACGCCAGTGAGACGCCCTCGAGCCCGTAGGCCCCGCCTGGATTCACCACGAACCCCTTGACGGCGGCCGCATTGCCGTAGATGGCTGGTGGATACATGAGTGGGACGAACGGTGCGTCCTGCGCCACCAGAGCCTGGATCTCCGCATACATGGGGCCACGCTTGGCGGGATCCATCTCGGCAGCCGCATCGCGGACGAGCTGCACCACTTGCGGGTTGTTGTAGCCGGTCCAGAACGAGTCTGACCCGCCGTTCTCTGCGTCGCACTGGAACGAGGCCATCTCGTCGGGGTCGGTGATGTCGTTGATGGCCTTGTTGATGAAGGTCTGGTAGTTGAAGCTGCGGAAGTCGTTCTGGTAGGCGGCCGTGTCGAGCTGCTTTATGCCCATGTCGATGCCGAGCTCGGCAGCGCCCGCCTGGATGACCTGCGCGGCCAGCGCCCAGACCTTGTTGCCCGAGGGGATCAAGATCTCTGACTTGAACCCGTCTGGGAAGGACGACTGAGCCAAGTCCGCCTTGGCGGCCTCGATGTCGTACTTGAGCACTGGAGTGTTGGGATCATAGTACTCGAGGCTCGGCGGGAAGAACGAGCCACCCGGCTCAGCGGTACCGAACGTGGTCGCCTCGACGATCTTGGCGGTGTCGATGGTCTGCGCGATGGCCCGCCGCACGTTACGGTCGGCGTAGTAGTCCACCTTCGTGTTGAAGAACAGGTTGTCGACCGCCCACATCGGGAAGACCCCGATCTGCAGGTTGCTGTCACCCTTGAGAGCCTCTACCTGCGCAGCCGGCACGTGGGCTATGACCTGCACGTCGCCGCTCTGCAGCTGCAAGATCCTCTGGTTGTCGTCCTCGACCAGACGGAAGACGACCTCGTCCAGGTACGGCTTACCCTCCTGCCAGTAGTTCGGGTTGCGGACGAGCGTGATCTCCGCGCCTTCCTGGACCCAGCTCTTGAGCATGAACGGGCCTGTCGCGATGGGATTGGCGAAGAACTCCTTCTCGGAGAGGCCGTTGAGATCCTTGGGCACGATGGCGTCAGAGTAGATGGAGAGGTCTGACAGCAGCGGCGCCCATGGCTGCGAGAGGGTGATCTCGACGGTACCCGCGTCGCGCGCCTTGACGTCGGCGATGGCGAAGTTCAGGAAGCTCATGGAACCGGTCTCGGAGGCCCTCGCCCTGTTCAGCGACCAGGCCACGTCGTCGGCGGTGACGGCCTTGCCGTTGTTGAAGGTGATCCCCTCCTTGAGGACCAGCGTGTACACCAAGCCGTCTGCACTGACCTCGTGCGACTCCACCATGAGAGGCTGCAGGCTCCCCTTGGGGTCGGTCACGAAGAGCGACTCGTACATCTTGTCGATGGTGTACACGTTGCCCTGACTGACCGGGCAGTTGTGCGGGTCGAGGCCCACGGCTTGCACGGTGGGCTGATAGGGCCGCGCGATGATCAGCTTGCCGCCCTGTTTGGCGCCACCCCCAGCTGCCGTTGACGCCGACCCGGATGGGCTGGAATCACCGCCGCACGCTGAGATCAGCGGCGCCAGGGCGAACAGGCCCGCCCCAGCCGCGCCCATACCGAGGACTTCCCTACGTGTGTAGCACTTCCTCGTCTCGGACATCGATACCCCCTTGCTGCCAAGTCCCCCCCGGTGGCATCGGCGGCTGACCTCACGTAGGCCGGTCGCCAGATCCACCCGACTGTGCGCACCTAACCATCCGCGCATGACAACGTCAAGACCTGTAATCATTCATATGAAGATACTGAGTAATACCAGTGCTTACCTGGGCCCGACACGGCGCGCCACGCGCTGAGGCCAGACCCTCGGCAGCCTTGGTCTTCGCTGCAGCCGCGCCTCGCCTCTGGGGCTCACATGAGGACTGCGGCCAGGACAGTGGCCGCTCCGTAAACGAGACCCACGACGCCGTTGACCGTCATGAAACGCATGCCGACACGGCGTAGGCCGCGCACGACGACCTCCAGATCCGACGCTAGCAGCAGGAGGGCGACGAGCACGCAGCCGGCGTAGTAGATCCAGCCGAGGTCAAGAAGGGGTCCGACGAGGACGAGCAGACAGACGGCGGCGGCGTGCGAGGCGCCTGCCGCCACCAGCGAAGCGCGCTCACCGAACCGCACCGCAAAGGAGTGCAAGCCTTCGCGATGGTCGACGTCGAGGTCGAAGACGCCGTACAGGACGTCGAAGCCGCCGATCCAACAGCCTACCGCCAGGAAGAGCAGTATCGGCACCCAGCTGACAGTCCCCGTGACCGCCACCCAAGCCGCCGCCGGCGCCAGGCCATCGGTAAGGCCGAGGAGCCAGTGGCAGCCCCAGGTGAACCGCTTGGTGTACGGGTAGACGAGGAAGGCCAGCACTGGGACGGGCCACAGGTACCGGCAGGGCGGGCTGAGGAAGAACGCCGCCAGCACGAGGAGGCCAAGGGCCGCGGCGGCGAACACCATCACCTCGGCCCGCCGCAGCAGGCCACTCGGCAGCTCGCGGGTGGCCGTGCGCGGGTTGCGCGCGTCGATGCCCGCGTCCACCAGACGGTTGATGGCCATAGCGCCAGCGCGCGCACCCACCATGGCCACAGTGATCCAGATGAGGTCCGCCCACGACGGCAGGAACGACCCGGCGACGGGCGGCACCCCGGCTCCCGGCAGCGGCGTGCCCGCCACTGCACCGCGCGCTGCGAGGCCAGCCAGGAAGGCACCGGCGTAGGCGAACGGCAGCGCGTACACACTGTGCTCGACCTTGATGAGCCGCGCGAAGAGCCGCGCCTTCCCGGCCGGGACGGCCGAGGGTGAGATCCTAGGCTCCTCTGGTGGCACCGTCACGGGGTGGGCTCGTCAGGAGAAAGGTAGGCCGAACTGAGACCAGCGCGCCGTCACACGGGCGACGATCTCCGGGTCCATACGCAGCTCGTCCGGCCACTCCCGCTGGTGCCCCTCCTCGGGCCACGTGCGCGTCGCATCCACCCCCATCTTGGAACCGTACCCCGCTGTGGGACTGGAGTGGTCGAGCGCGTCGAGTGGCCCCTTCACGATCATACAGTCTCGCTCAGGGTCGACGTTGTTGAACACGCGCCAGACGACCTCGCTGGGATCGTGGACGTCCACGTGTTCGTCCACGATCACGACGAACTTGGTGAACATCATCTGACCCATACCCCACACAGCGCTCATGACCTTACGGGCGTGCCCCGGGTAGGCCTTGCGGATGGACAGCACCGCGCAGTCGTGGAACACACCCTCCACGGGCAGGTCCATGTCGACGATCTCGGGGAGTGTGAGCCTGAGAAGCGGCAGGAACAGGCGTTCCGTCGCTTTGCCGAGGAAGCAGTCCTCCATAGGCGGCTTGCCCACGATGGTGGCAGGGTAGATGGCGTCACGGCGATGGCTCATAGCCGTGAGGTGGAACACCGGGTAGTCGCCGACGAGCGAGTAGTAGCCGGTGTGGTCCCCGAAGGGCCCCTCGGGACGCAGCTCGCCCGGCTCGACGTAGCCTTCGAGGACGATCTCGCTGTGCGCGGGCACCTCGAGGTCGACGGTAGCGCACGGCGCCAGCTCGACCGGCTTGCCGCGCAGGAAGCCGGCGAACATGAACTCGTCCACCCCGTGCGGCAGCGGGGCCGTGGCAGCGTAAGCGATAGCCGGGTCGGTGCCCAAGGCCACGGCCACCTCGAGACGGCCGTCGCGCTCCCGGTAGTTGGCGGCGCCGTCATGGTGCACGTGCCAGTGCATGCCCGTCGTGCTCTTGTCGAACACCTGGAGGCGGTACATGCCGGCGTTGCGGCGGCCATCTCGGCCCTTGGTCACGACGACCGGCAGTGTGATGAAGGGCCCTCCGTCTCCTGGCCACGTGGTGAGGACCGGCAGACGACTGAGGTCCGGAGGGTCGACGACGAGCTCGCGGAAGGCGCCGCTCTTCGTCGACTTCGGCGCGAACGACGCGAGCTCGCGGAGGTGCCCCAAGGCCTTCACCTTGCCGAGAAGGCCCGTGGGCACCTGAAGGTCCAGCAGGCCGCTGATACGATCGGCCACCGCATCCAGCGGCGCCCCCAACGCCAGTCCCATGCGTTTCATCGATCCGAACTGGTTCATGAGCACCGGCATGTCGTGCCCCTTGACCCGGTGGAACAGCAGCGCGGGTCCGCGTGCCTTGCTGGCGCGATCGGCGATCTCCGCCATCTCCAGGTACGGGTCCACCTCGGCGTGGACGTCAGCGAGCTCACCGGCGGCACGCAGGTACTCGACGAATGAACGCAGATCCACTGTCACACCTCCCTTTGACACGCGGCGCGCACCGCGTCCAGCGAAGCGCTGAGCTGTGGGCCCAGCGACCCGACCTTGCCCGCCGATATGCCCGCCATAGCGCTGGATAGAGCTCGCCCGGCCAGCGTACGCGCCGGCGTACCGTCAGGAGACGCCACACCGCGGACGGCCGTCTCCCACAACGCGTCGTCGAGAGCGAACGGCGCTCCCTCCATGCGCAGGCACGAGCAGCAGGCCATGAGGAGCGTGAGCAGGCGCACCGCCTCCACGTCGCCGTTACGGGCGATGGCCTGGAGGCCATGTGCGTACAGGTAGTCACCGGCGAGCAGCAGAGTGGCTTGGTCCACTGCCGGCGAGAGCGTGCGCGACTCACGATAGTGCGTAAGATAGCCCTCGTACACGAGCTCGATGCCAGGTATGAGGTACTCGCAGGCACGTGGGGCAAGCCCCGCGACCAGCGAGCCGAACATCAGGTGGACCTTGACCGCCTGAGTAGACGAGCCGAAGGCGGCCGCGGCAGCCGTCAGCTCCTGCTGGGCCGACGCGACCGCCTTGGACTCACCTCGTGCCGGCGCGCCAACTGGCGCGCCGCGCCGCGCCCCGGCGCCGTGCTGGTCCAGACCCTCGGCGTCTTGCCGAACTGCAGATCGCCGCGTGGCGTGCCTGCCCACGCGAGACTCACCGAGACGGCATCTGCGCGCTCTCGTCGAGCTCGCGTAAGTAGTACGACAGCACCATCAGCTCGCTGGCCAGATCCACCTGGCGTACGACCACGCCCTCGGGCGCGCTGATGCGCACCGGCGCGAAGTTCAAGATGGCCCGCACGCCTGCGTCTATGACGCGGTCGGCGGTGGCCTGCGCGACCGGCCCCGGCACGGTGAGCAACGCGATGTTGACCGGTCCGCCGTCCTCGCGAGCCCGAGCGCAGAAGGACTCCAGCTCGTCGACGCTACGCACCTGCCCGGCGCCATAGCTGGCACCGACTTTGCGTGGCGAGCTGTCGAACACGCCGACCAGCCTGAACCCCTGCTGCGCAAGGCCCTTGTACCACGCCAGCGCGGTACCCATTTGACCGGCGCCTATGATGATCACGTTCCACGTGGTGTCGAGCCCAAGAGCGCGGACGATGCCGTCCACCAAAGTGCCGACGTCGTAGCCCACACCGCGCACACCGAGTTCGCCGAAGTAGGAGAAGTCCTTGCGGATCTGGGCGGCGTTGAAATCCACCAGATCCGCGAGCTCCTGCGAGGATATGCTGCGCACATCGTGAGCTTGCAGCTCACGGAGCTTGCGCAGGTAGAGGGCCAGACGCGGAACGGTCACGGCCGGTACGCTGCGCGTCTTAGCTGGGTCCATGCCGTCCCGCCTTGCAGTCTGTGTCGTAGCCAGCCTGCGTGCGACGCCCGCCGCGACTGTGCAGACGTGACGACCGTGCCGGCCGACCTCCAGATGTGTTTGCCTTCACAAGCGACTCCTACGACGCGTGAGGACGTGCACGGGGTTCCGCGTCATTGTACCCTTCACACGAGCATGTCCGCGCCGTACCCACCTTTGCCGTTGAACGCTGGCCCAGCGAGTCTGCGCGTGCGCCGTGCCGATGTGCGCGACGCCGACACGGTCGCCATGCTCATCGCCGAGATGGCCGCCGCCTTCGGTCAGGGACCCGAGATGGACGCCAGCCACGTCGCCACCTACCTTGCCCACCCCGGCGCGGTCATCCTGCTGGCGGAGCTGGAGGAAGCGCCGGTGGGCCTTCTCTCCTACAGGCTGGCGCCCGACCTCTTCCACGGCGCCCTCAACGGCCACATCTGCGAGCTCATCGTACGCGCGCATGTCCGCGGTAGAGGCGTGGCCACAGCACTGCTGACGCAAGCTCTGACGGACATGCGCGCGGCGCAGTGCGTCGAGGTGTCCATCTCTGTCGATCCGGACGACACCGAGGCAGCGCGCCTCTATCGCCAGCTCGGGTTGGTGGAGGAGAGCCTCCAGCTAGAGCGGCACTTCCGGCGCGCGGCGAGCGACGCTTGACGCGAGCCGCGCGGCAGGCAAGCGCCGCCTAGGCCAGCCAGCTGGCGAGATCCTTGGCGTAGCTCGTGACGATGAGGTCGGCGCCGGCTCGCTTCATGCCCGTGGCCAGCTCCAGCACGCAGCGGCGTTCATCGAGCCATCCCGCCGCGACCGCCGCTTTCATCATGGCGTACTCGCCACTGACGCTGTAGACGGCCAGCGGGAACTTAGTCTCCTGCTTCACCACCTTGACGACGTCGAGGTAGGGCAGCGCCGGCTTGATCATGATGATGTCGGCGCCTTCCTCGATGTCCAGCAGCGCCTCGCGTACCGCCTCCTCGCCGTTGGCCGGGTCGAGTAGATACGTGAGTTGGTCGCCGAACACCGGCTTAGACGACACGGCGACGTGGAAGGGGTCCGAGAACCCGGAGGCGAACTTGCTGGCCACCGGCATGAGCACCGTGTCGTACAGCCCCTCGTCGTCGAGAGCGTTGCGGATGGCCGCGACACGGCCGTCGGTCATGTCGGAGGGGGCCACGATGTCGGCCCCCGCTTCGGCGTGGCTGACGGCCACCTTTGCCAGCACCTCGATGGTGACGTCGTTGAGGACTTCGCCGTCCTGGAAGATGCCGCAGTGGCCGCTGTCGTTGTACGAGCAGACGCACACGTCGGTGATGACGACGAGGTCCGGCCACTCGTCCTTCAGGGCCTTGACAGCCAGCTGGACGATACCCTCGGGGTCGTAGGCACTCGTGGCGGCCGCGTCGCGATGCGCTGGCACGCCGAACAGTAGTACCGCCCGTATCCCACGGTCCCACGCATCCCGTACCTCAGTGAGCAGTGTGCCGATCGAGAAGAAATAGCAGCCCGGCATGCCGGCGATGGGCTCGCGGACGTTCTCACCGTGAGTGACGATGAGCGGCAAGACCAGATCGTCGATACCGAGTCTGGTCTCGCGCATGAGTCTGCGCAGGGAAGGCGTGTGCCGCAGGCGGCGCATGCGGTACGAGGGATAGTACATGGGACGCTGGTCCTTTCGTGAACTGCGCGGCAGAGCGACGACGGAGAGTCTCCTTGCAGACTACAACCGCAGTGCGCCGACTGACAAGGCGACCTCTTCGGTCCACTCCGTCGCGGGCGCTCTGGCACCACGAGGAAGCGCCGGCGCCTACAACGTCATCAGTGCGGAGCGTCGACCGCCGACGCGCTCCCCGGGTCGACCTGGGCCCCACCGGCCGCGCGTGCTGCCTCAGCGCGTGTGAGCGCGGTCGCGACCGCTCCCAGCACCGCGTCGCGGTCGCGCAGCTCG
>CAYMTC010000013.1:0-15271 GCA_964393265.1 uncultured Thermoleophilia bacterium | reverse complement strand
AGACCCTCTCCCCGTGGTGCTGGCGGGGAGCGAGACGGCGCGACTCACGGTCGTAGCGGTGTTCGATCTGGGTGTGGCCAGTGTGAACGAGCGCACCGCGTTCGTCACACCCGCCTTCGCTCAGGCAGCGCTGGGGTTCGCGGCCGACGAGTATACGGCCGTCGAGACGCAGGTGGACGACCCGTTCGTCTCAGCGGACGTGGCCGCCGCGCTGCGCCGGTCGCCGGCGTTGCGCGGGCTCGTCGTCACAGACTGGCAGGCACAGAACGCCGACCTGCTCAGCGCTCTCCGTAGCCAGAGTGTCTCTAGCTACATGATCCAGGTGTTCGTGTTGGTGGCGGTGGCCCTCGGGATCGCTTCTACACTTGCTATATCGGCCGTGCAGAAGACGCGCCAGATCGGGATCCTGAAAGCGATGGGGTTGCCGGATAGTCGGTCAGGCCTGATCTTCTTCTGGCAAGCGGGCATCATCGGGGTGCTGGGCGCCTTGGCCGGCGTTGGCGCGGGACTGGCGCTCATAGGCGCGTTCGCTCTCGCGGGGCGTGGCTCGGACACACTGTTCCCCATCGTCCCGCAGGTCTCGTTCGTGGTCATCTCGTTCGTCGTCGGGGTCGCTGTGGCGCTGCTCTCGTCGCTCATCCCCACGCGACGTACGTCACGGGTGGATCCCATCGAGGTCATCCAGAGCCAGTGAGTAAGAGGTGGATGACGTGACAGAAGAAGGCGCTGTCGCCGCCGACGATCTGATCGTCGCGGACCGGCTGGGTAAGACATACGGCACCCAGGTGGTGACGCGTGCGCTCGACGATGTGTCGTTCACTGTCAAGAAGGGTGAGTTCGCAGCCATCGTCGGTCAGTCGGGGTCGGGGAAGTCGACGCTGCTCAACCTGCTGGGGCTTCTGGATTCACCCACCGATGGCAGAGTCGTCCTCGATGGCCGTGACATGTCAGTCGCCGGGCGCCGCGAGCGGGCCAGGGTGCGCGGCGCCTCCATCGGGTTCGTCTTCCAGTTCCACCACCTTCTGCCGGAGTTCAGTGTCATCGAGAACGTGCTCATGCCCGCGGTCATCGCACAGGGCGGCGGCTTGAGCGACCGGGACCGTCGCACGCGGGCCGGTGAGGTGCTCGACATGCTGGGCATCGGCGGGCTGCGGGAGAAGAACGCCAACGAGCTGTCGGGCGGTCAGAAGCAGCGGGTCGCGATAGCGCGAGCGCTGATGAACCGCCCGCCGCTCATCCTCGCTGATGAGCCCACAGGCAACCTCGACACCGCGAACAGCGCCGCCGTGTACAAGCTCTTCCGCGAGGTGAACGCAGAGATGGGCACGACCTTCCTCATCGTCACCCATGACCGCCGCATCGCCCAACAGACCGACCGCATCCTGGAGGTGGTCGACGGCCGACTCGTGCAGGACGTGCGCGATGAATACGCGGGCCGCGGTGCGGCGGCTCACGAGGCTACGGATACAGCGCAGCGGGCATGAACGCTCGCCGCCCCGGGTCTTCGCGGCGACGCTTGGCTCCTTGATGTGACGCGACCCCTGGAAGGTGGTATCCTCTCCTGCGCTCCGCGCTCCAGCCGGCGGCCTTACGGCGGCAGCGCGGGCGGTCGGTGGTGGAGGTAGCTCAGGTGGTAGAGCTCCAGGTTGTGGCCCTGGTGGTCGCGGGTTCGAGTCCCGTCCTTCACCCCAAAACCCCTGCATTTAGCCGGCAACGTCCGCGGGTGTGGCGGAACTGGTAGACGCGCTAGACTTAGGATCTGGTGGGCACTGCCCGTGGAGGTTCAAGTCCTCTCACCCGCACCAAGGCCGCCGCCCGGTATGCCCCAACGACATCAGGGAGTCCCCAGCGTGAAGACACAGGTCAATCCGGTCGCTGAGAACGAGGTGCAGATCGAGGTCGAGATCCCCTCGGAGGAGGTGGACCGTCGCTTCGATCAGACGCTCACTCGCGTGGCGCGGGAGACCACGCTGCCTGGCTTCCGCAAGGGTCGCGTGCCCAAGCAGATGGTGCTGCAGCGTTTCGGCGCGGACTACGTTCTCGGTGAGGCCTTGCAGGATGCGCTGCCAGACTGGTATGAGGCCGCCCTGGCGGATGCCAAGGTCAACGTGGTCTCCCAGCCGGAGCTTGACATGGACCAGCTGCGCCGCGGAGAGCCGTATACGTTCAAGGCGACGGTGCAGGTGAAGCCTGAGCCCAAGCTCGGGCAGTACAAGGGCCTCGAGGTGCCCCGTCGCGTCGTCGACGTCACCGATGCCCAAGTCGACGCGCAGCTGGCTCTGCTGCAGGAGCGGTTCGCTACGCTCACGCCGGTCGAAGGCCGGCCGGTGCAGGAGGGTGACTTCATCACCATCGACTTCAGCGGCCGTACCGAGCAGGGCTCGCTAGATGGGGCCTCCGGGTCAGACTACGCCTTGCAGGTCGGGTCGGGGCGTCTGGTCCCTGGTTTCGAGGAGGCGCTCATCGGCGTGGCGGCCGAGGAGGAGAAGGAGTTCTCCGTGGTCTTCCCGGAGGACTACCAGGAGGAGAGCTTGCGTGGTGTCGAGGTGACCTTCACGGCGACGGTGAAGGACGTCAAACAGAAGGTGACACCCGAGCTGAACGATGAGTTCGCCAAGGACGTCAGTGAGTTCGACACGCTGGCCGAGCTACGCGCCGACGTTCTCGAGCGTCTCACGGCGGCGCAGACAGCGGCGGTCGAGCGCGAGTACCAGGCGGCCGTTGTCGAGGCTGTGGCAGAGGCAGCCAGTCTCGAGGTGCCGTCGGCCATGATCGAGCGCGAGGTGGACCTCCTCTACCACGACTTCGAGCAGGCGGTCGGCGAGCAAGGACTCACCATGGAGGCTTACCTGTCGGTCGTGGGCAAGCAGCCTGAGCAGGTCCGAGAAGACCTTGGCCCGCGGGCCGAGGCCAACGTCCGCCGCCGCCTCGTGCTCGAAGCGGTGGCGGCGGCGGAGGACCTCAGCGTGTCCGACGAGGACGTGCGCACGCGCATCAAGGCCGACGCCGAGCTCATCGGCCGCGACGGTGACCAGCTGGTGCTGGACGTGTACGCGGCTGGCAGGCAAGAGGCCGTCCGCGACGAACTCCTCATGGCGCGTACCGTCGACTTCCTGGTGAACGAGGCGGTCGCTGTGGAGGCGCCGGCGCAGGCAGCAACGTCACCCGCCGGCGCAGACGACGAGGAAGGAGCGTCCGCGTGAGCTCGTATGTGCCCATTCCCATGGTGGTCGAGCAGACCAGCCGTGGTGAGCGCGCCTTCGACATCTACTCGCGTCTCCTCAACGACCGGGTCGTGTTCCTGGGGACACCTATCACAGACGAAGTGGCCAACCTCATCGTGGCGCAGCTCATCCACCTTGAGTCAGAGGACACGGACAAGGACATCAGTCTGTATATCAACAGTCCGGGCGGCTCCGTGTACGCCGGTCTGGCCATCTACGACACGATGCAGTTCATCAAGCCGGACGTCAGCACCATCTGCTGTGGGATTGCTATGAGCATGGCGGCCATCCTTCTTGCGGGCGGCGCCAAGGGCAAGCGGTTCACGCTGCCCAACTCCAAGATCCTCATCCATCAGCTTTCCAGTGGCTTCGAGGGGCAGGCTACCGACATCGAGATCCACGCCCGCGAGGTCATCAACATCCGCCAGAAGCTCGATGAGATCCTGGCATCCCATACCGGCCAGGACATCGAGAAGGTGCACAAGGACAGCGAGAGGGATTACTTCATGACCGCCGAAGAGTCGAAGGCCTACGGCATCGTCGACGACGTCATCGCCCACCGGTGATGTGTCTGCGGCCAACAGGACGGTCAAGGTCCCCTCGGCAGGAGGCGTGAAGGGTTGGCAAACTCAGGCGACAGCGGCGACCAGCTTCTCTGTAGCTTCTGCGGCAAGTCTCAACGGCAGGTCAAGAAGCTCATCGCGGGACCAGGGGTCTACATCTGCGACGAGTGCATCGACCTGTGTAACGAGATCATCGACGAGGAGCTCACGGCGCCTACGGCCATAGACTTCGACAACCTGCCCAAGCCGCGCGAGATCGATCAAATACTCAACGACTACGTGGTGGGTCAGGAGGAGGCTAAGCGCATCCTCTCGGTGGCTGTGTACAACCACTACAAGCGCGTCCGTGCCGTGCAGAGCGGCGAGAGTGACGTCGAGCTAGCCAAGTCCAACATCCTCATACTCGGTCCCACGGGGTCGGGCAAGACCCTGCTTGCGCAGACTCTTGCCCGCATCCTGAACGTGCCGTTCGCTATCGCCGACGCCACCGCTCTCACCGAGGCCGGCTACGTCGGCGAGGACGTCGAGAACATCCTCCTCAAGCTCATCCAGGCGGCGGACTTCGATGTGAAGCGAGCGGAGACGGGCATCATCTACGTCGATGAGATCGACAAGATCGCTCGCAAGGCTGACAACCCGTCCATCACCCGCGACGTCTCCGGCGAGGGAGTGCAGCAGGCGCTGCTCAAGATCCTGGAAGGCACAGTGGCCAGCGTCCCACCACAGGGTGGACGCAAACATCCCCACCAGGAGTTCCTCACCATCGACACGACCAACGTGCTCTTCATCTGTGGTGGCGCGTTCGCTGGCCTTGAGAAGATCATCGAGAAGAGAGTGGGCCGGCAGGGCGTGGGGTTCATGGCAGACGTGAAGTCCAAGAGCGAGATCGATGCCGGAGCTATCCTGGGGCGCGTCATGCCAGAGGACCTGCTCAACTTCGGGCTCATCCCCGAGTTCATCGGACGCTTGCCGGTGGTCAGCGCCGTCCACAGCTTGCGCAAGGAAGACCTGGTGCGCATCCTTGTCGAGCCCAAGAACGCACTGGTGCGCCAGTACCAGAAGTTCTTCGCCCTGGACGGCATAGAGCTGGTGTTCGCCGATGAGTCGCTCGAGTCCATCGCTGACAAGGCGCTCGAGCTCGAGACGGGCGCTCGCGGTCTGCGCTCCATCATCGAGGGAGCGTTGCTCGACGTGATGTTCGACCTGCCGTCGCGGCGCGACGTGCGCAAGTGCGTCATCACCAAGGAGACCATCGAGAAGGGTCTCGACCCCACGCTGGTCACCGAGGCCGATACGTCCACGCTGGAACTTGGCGAAGAGTCCGCCTGACGCCTCACCTACGCAGCGTCCCAAGACACCACTGACGCTGCCACTGGTACCTACTCGCGAGCTGATCGTCTTCCCCAAGATGGTCGCTCCGTTGTTCGCCGGGCGCCCTGGTTCGGTCCACGCGGTGGAGGCTGCTCACGCTGGCCAGTCAGATCTGGTCCTGTGTCCGCAGCGGGACTCGGTGGTCGAAGCACCAGGGGCGGAGGACCTCCTGGAGATCGGCGTGGTGGCCGCCGTCCTGCAGGTCTTCCGTCTACCAGACGGCACACTCAAGGCGCTCATCGAGGGCAAGCAGCGTGTCCGGCTGCTGGGGCTCGCGAGTGCCGACGGCCATCTGCTGGCTCACGTGGAGCCGCTCGAGGTGGCCGACCGGGCCGCGCCGCGGTGTAAGGCGCTGGCGCGGCGTGTAAGCCTTGAGTTCGGAGCGTACGTCCAGCTCAGCCCTCAGCTCCCTGAGGAGGCGCACCAACTGCTGCAGCAGGCCGAGGACGCCGATCAGGTCGCCGACATCGTCGCGGCGCACCTGCTCGTGGGCAACGACGACAAGCGCCGTCTGCTCGAGACCGTGCCGGCGCAGCGACGTCTGCTCTCCCTGCTGGAACTCCTCGCTGAGGAGAACGCAGTGTTGGCCATAGAACAGGAGATCGCCGAGAAGGTCCAGCAGCGCATCGAGCAGACACAGCGCCAGATGGTGCTGCACGAGAAGCTACGCGTGGTGCGCGACGAGCTGGAGGACTCCGGCGATGGCGACGACGAGGTCAGCAGCTATCGGCAGCGGTTCGCCGAGAAGCACCTGTCGGCAGCCGCTCAGCGACTGGTGGACAAGGAGCTCAAGCGGCTGCGTCAGATCCCGTCCATGTCGCCGGAGGTCTCGGTGATCCACGGCTTGCTCGACGCCGTGCTCGACCTGCCGTGGGGGGTCACAGCGCCGGCGGTGATGGACGTGGGTGTGGTGGCGCGCCATCTCGACCGCACTCACCACGGGCTCAAGGACGTGAAGGACCGTATCCTCGAGTACCTGGCGGTGTGCCGCCTGCTCGAGGGTGACCAACCCGCCACGATCGTCTGTCTGGTCGGGCCGCCTGGCACTGGCAAGAGCTCCATCGCGCGCGCGGTCGCTGAGGCCTTGCGCCGTCCGTTCGCGCGCATCAGCCTCGGCGGCGTGCGCGACGAGGCCGAGATCCGCGGGCACCGACGCACGTACGTCGGCGCCATGCCAGGCCGTGTCATCGAGGCGGTGACCAAAGCAGGCGTGGACAATCCCGTGCTTCTCCTGGACGAGATAGACAAGCTGCAGAGCGACTGGCGAGGCAATCCGGCGGCGGCTCTCATGGAGGTGCTCGACCCGGTACAGAACACCGCCTTCCGCGACAACTACCTCGAGGTCGACTACGACCTCAGCAAGGTGCTGTTCATCGCCACGGCCAACGACCCTGATGCCATCCCGCTTACGCTTTACGACCGCCTGGAGGTGATCCACCTCAGCGGCTACACCATGGCCGAGAAGCTGGCGATCGCTCGACGTCACCTCTTGCCACGAGTGGCGCGCGAGTCAGGTCTGCGGCGTGGCGACGTCCGCGTGCCAGCTGCCACTTTGCGGGCGGTCGTCCGCGACTACACGCGCGAGGCGGGTGTGCGCGAATTGGAGCGCTCGCTGCGGCGCATAGACCGCAAGCTGGCCCGTCGCCACCTGGAGGACGGGCTTGCGTTCCCCCATACGGTCGCCAACGCCCAACTTCACGACCTCCTCGGTGAGGCGCGCTTCCGCGAAGACCGCCTTCCCAGCAAGCCCTCCATAGGCCAAAGCCTCGGCCTCGCCTATACGAGCGACGGAGGCGAGGTGCTCACGATCGAGGCCAGCATCGCTCGCGGACGTGGCGAGTTGGTGCTCACCGGGCAGCTGGGTGATGTCATGCAGGAGAGCGCCTCGGCTGCCTGGGGCTACCTCTTGGGCACGGCCGAGAGAGAGCCGCGTCTCAGAGGGTTACTCAAGGGGTCACCGTACGTGGGCGACGAGGGCCTCAACCTCTCCAACCACGACGTGCGTGTCCATGTGCCCGAGGGCGCGGTGCCTAAGGACGGACCTTCCGCCGGTCTGGCACTGGCGGCAGCTCTACTGTCATCGCTGTGCACGCTGCCGCTGCGCCCAAGGGTGGCTCTTACCGGCGAGATAACGCTCAGCGGCAGAGTGCTCCGAGTGGGAGGACTCAAGGAGAAGTGTCTTGCCGCCGTGCGCGGAGGAGTGCGCACCATCGTGCTGCCGTCGGCCAATCGCGCCAGCATCGCCGAACTGCCGGCCGAGCTGTGCAGTCCCCTGCAGTTCGTCTACGTGGACCACTTCCTGGAGGCGCTTCCGCACGTACTCGCCTGAGGCCTGGCGCTTGGCGCTGCGGAGCGGCGTCATCTCATAGGGCGTACGCTGCCGCTTGCTCGCGCAACCAGAGGCGGTGGCGACGGTGGTCTGGCACTATCGCCTCCACGTGACGCCAGAAGCGCGAGCTGTGGTCGAGCTCGTGCAGGTGGGCGAGCTCGTGCACGACGATGTAGCCGATGACGGGGCGTGGGAAGAGCACGACCTGCCAGTGGAAACGCACGCGACCTCGGGAGTCGCAGGTGCCCCAGCGTCGTCCTAGGTCGCTGACCTGCACGAGGGTCGGGGAGACATGCAGCATCGGCGCCAGTGTGACGACACGCGCTCTAAGATAGACGTCCGCGTGACGTAGGTACCAGTCCTGCATGTGGCGGGGCGCATCGGGTATGGCAGCGCGGTCCATGAGGAAGCGGCCGCCGGAGAGACGGACGGGGGCGGCAGCGCCGGCGACGATGGCAAGCGGGAAGGAGGCTCCCAGGTACGGGAGACGTTCGCCCTCCACCCAGTGACGCGGCGCAGGCGAGGGGCGCGCAGCTAGCTCGGCTCGCTTACGGCGCACCCACGGGAGCTTCCTGCGCAGCGAGTCGTCGATGGTCGTCAGCGGACAGTCACACGGCGCCGCGACGACCAGCCTGCCGTCGGGGTAGACGGTGATGCCTATCGTGTGACGCCGGGTACTGCGACGTACTCTGAACGTGAGCTCCTCGACGGCGAGAGTGTCGTCTGCGGTCATGGTCACCCCGGTCGGCGTGAGTCGGACGGGGGTAGCTTAGCCGAAATGCGGCGGGGGACGTGGGGTCGGCGGGCGCCAGCGCCGAAGGTATACTCCCAGGGTAGCCGCCTCTCGGCGGCGCCTGGTGTCCCGTTCGCCCGCTCTAGAAAGGACCACGTGGCAGCATCATGACCGACGCAGGCCTGCTAAAGGACCGCACCCGCTACGAACCCGCCGCTGCGGAGACGAGGTGGATGCAGCGGTGGCTGGCGGACCGCCTGTTCCACGCGGAGCCCGATGCCACTCGCGCTGCCTACTCGGTGGTCATACCGCCACCCAATGTCACCGGCAATCTTCACATGGGGCACGCGCTCAACGGCACCATCCAAGACGTGCTCGTGCGTTACCACCGCATGCTGGGCGAGAACGCGTGTTGGCTGGTGGGCACCGATCACGCGGGTATCGCCACGCAGAACGTCGTCGAGAAGCGGTTGCGCGTAGAAGGTCTCACCAAGGAGGAGATCGGCCGCGACGAGTTCGTCCGTAGGGTGTGGTCATGGCGGGAGGAGTACGGCGGTAACATCATCGAGCAGCTCAAGCGTCTTGGGTGCGCCTGCGACTACGAGCGCGAGCGGTTCACATTCGACGAGGGGTATGTGCGCGCCGTGAACCGGGTGTTCGTGGCGCTCTACCGCAAGGGCTACATCTACAAGGACCACTACCTGGTGAACTGGTGCCCGCGCTGCGGGAGTGCCATCAGCGACCTCGAGGTGGCGCACGAAGAGCAGCCCGGCAAGCTCTATCACATCAGATACGAGGTCGAGGGGGGCGGGTCCATCACCATCGCCACCACTCGCCCCGAGACCATGCTCGGCGACACGGCGGTCGCTGTGAACCCAGCGGACGCACGGTACTCGGCGCTCGTCGGGCGCGCCGCGGTGCTGCCGCTCCTCGGCCGCCGTCTGCCTATCGTCGCCGACGCTCGTGTCGAGATGGACTTCGGCACCGGCGGCCTCAAGATCACCCCGGCACACGACATCACCGACTTCGACATAGGCCGCGACCACGGCCTCGAGACCGTCCAGGCCATAGGCCCCGACGGCCGTATCACTCAGGCGGGTGGGCCGTACGCTGGCCTCGATGTGCTCACAGCGCGCGAGCGCGTCGTGGCCGACCTCTCGGCCCTCGGCGTGCTCGAGAAGGTCGAGGACTTCCCGCACAGTGTCGCCACGTGCGACCGCTGCCACACCAACATCGAACCGCTGATCAGCCTGCAGTGGTTCATGCGTATGGACGAGCTCAAGGTCCCAGCCATGGAGGCCGTGCGGTCGGGGGCTGTGCGGTTCGTCCCCGAGCGCTGGGCGCGTGTGTACATGGACTGGATGGAAGATCTACGCCCATGGTGCATCAGCCGCCAGCTCTGGTGGGGGCATCAGATCCCCGTCTGGACGTGCCCTGCCTGTGGCGAGGTGGTCGTGGCCGAGACCGAGCCTCCAGCGTGCCCTGCGTGCGGCGGGAGCCTGGTCCAGGAGACGGATGTGCTCGACACGTGGTTCAGTTCTGCGCTCTGGCCGTTCGCCACCTGGGGCTGGCCGGACCAAACGGCAGACCTGGCCTACTTCTACCCCACAGCCATGCTGAGCACGGCGCGCGAGATCATCTTCCTCTGGGTAGCTCGCATGATCATGATGGGGCTCGAGTTCATGGACCAGAACCCCTTCCGCGACGTGTACATCCACTCGGTGGTGCAGGCTCCCGACGGCCGCCGCATGAGCAAGAGCCTGGGCACGGGCATAGACCCGCTAGGACTCATCGACAGTCACGGCGCCGACGCCACGCGGTTCGGACTGCTCCTCATGAGTAGCACGCAAGACGTGCGCTTCTCCGAGGAGAAGATCCAGATGGGGCGCAGCTTTGCCAACAAGCTCTGGAACGCGGCGCGCCTGGTCTTGCTTGCCACAGAGGGCGTACCGGCGCGCCGCTCAGACGAGCATGTGGCCGATCGTTGGATCACGGCGCGTCTGGCGTCCGCTGTACGCGGCACTGAGGCAGCGCTGTCAGGCTACGAGTTCGCTACCGCTGTCGACGACCTCTACCACTTCGTCTGGGATGAGTGGTGTGACTGGTACCTGGAGATGGCCAAGGTGCGCTTCTACGGGGAGGATTTGGCGGCCAAGGAGGCTGCGGCCGGCCACGCTCGCTGGATCCTCGAGCGGGTGGTCGCGCTCCTGCACCCGTTCCTGCCCTTCGTCACAGAAGAGGTCGCCGACCTGTACGGTCAGACGCCTCTGCTCTGCACGCGCTACCCTGCCATCGACGTCCCGGCTGGCGAGGCCGATGACGCGACGGTGGTGGCGCTGCTGCGCGGCGTCGTCGAGGCGCTACGACGCTACCGGGCGGAGCGCGGCGTCGCTCCGGGAGAGGTGCTCTCTGTGAGCGCCATGCTCGAGGACGAGCGGCAGGCGGCTCTCTGCCGCGCCTGGACGAACGAGGTGCGTGCTCTGGCGCGGGTGCAGATGAGCGTCGGCCGCTCCGAACACACCGCTCACGGGGCACAGGCTGGGGACGTCGTGATCGCGCCAGGTGTGGTGATGACTGTGCAGCGACCGTCTGTCGATGTGGGGGCCGAGCGACAGCGGCTGCAGACGCTGCTCGAGAAGCTGCAGGCCGAGGTGGCTCGCGCAGAGAGCAGACTGGCCAACGAGCAGTTCGTGAAGCGGGCACCCGCGGCCGTGGTCCAAGAGCAGCGTGACAAGCTCGCCGGGTGGCAGGCAGATCGCGACGAGGTGGCGGCGCGGTTGGCCGATCTCGGCTGACGCGCGCGGAGGCGGTGACGCGGCGGTGTCGACTCCGCCGATGAGAGGGATCCCCGTGGAGCATGGGGCAGACTGGGTGGGGTATCTCGACGCGCTGGCGGCCTTCGGCATGCGGCCGGGGCTCGAGCGCGTCACGTGGCTTCTTGGCCAGATAGGCGATCCGCACAAGCGGTATCGCTGCATCCACGTCGTGGGTACCAACGGCAAGTCATCCACCACGCGGTATGCCGCGAGCGTCCTCTCAGCACACGGTCTTCGCAGCGGCGCGTACCTGTCGCCGCACATCTTCGGATACACCGAGCGCGTGCAGGTGGACGGGCTGCCGGCTGGCGAGGCGGTCTTCGGTGAAGCGGTCCAGCGCGTGCGTGGCCTCGCGTCACGTATGCCCAGGCATCTCGGCGAGGTGACGCAGTTCGAGGTGCTCACTGTGGCCGCGCTGGTCACGCTGGGGCAGGCCCACGTGCAGGTCGCCGTCATCGAGGCGGGTCTAGGGGGCCGACTCGATGCGACCAACGTCCTGCACGCCCCGGTCACCGTCCTCACGAACATCGGGTTGGAGCATACCGAGGTCTTGGGCGGCACCCGCGAGCTCGTCTTCGCCGAGAAGGCGGCCGTCATCCACCGGGGGGCCGCGGCCGTCTTCGGCGAGCTCGACGGTCTGGAAGAGATGGCTCGCCGTCACTGCCGGCAGGTGGGGGCAGACGAGTACCTCCTGGGCGAGCACGTCGTCGTCGCGGGCTCTCCGCAGGCGTTCCGGGTAGAGGTGGTGGGCCTGCGCGACGCTGTCTACGACGGTCTCGAGCTGCCCACGCCGGCGGCCTACCAGGTCGTGAACGCCGGCCTGGCCGTCGCTGCCTGCCGGCTGCTCGTAGGCAGACTGGACCCTGCAGCGGTGCGGGCGGCGCTGCGGGAGACCGTCGTGCCCGGCCGCCTCCAGCGCCTCCAGGAGCAGCCGCTGGTGGTGGCCGACGGCGCGCACAATCCGCACGGCATGCGCGCCCTGGTAGCCAGCCTGTCGGAGCTGGGGCTTCCTGCTCCGCGTGTCGCTCTGCTGACGGTGATGCGCGACAAGGCTGTCGACGACATGCTGGCGGCCCTGTTGCCCATCGTGGATGCGGTGGTGTGCACGCAGGCGAGCGGGCCGCGCAGTCTGTCGGCCGAGGACCTGTGTGCGCACGTGCGCGCTGCGCACGAGCGCCTGGCGCATCAGGCTGAGCCACGTCAAGGCGGCGCTGTGCGCTGCAGCGCCCAGGCAGACCCACGGGCGGCATACGCGGAAGCTCTTCGGCTTGCAGGCAGGGGCGGCTCGGTCGTCGTGACTGGGTCACTCTACTTGCTGGAAGATCTGGCTGGGGAGTGTGGCGGTCCGCTTCGGTATACTGGCTGACCATGGAACGCGGCAGAGAGAGCAGCAGCCGGCAGGTCGTCAAACGGCCAGGCGCCGCACGACGGCCAAGTCTTCTGGTGCGTGTGTTGGTGGCCCTGCTCATCGTCGTGGCGGTCGGGGCCGTCTCCTTCCTGGTGGGCTACCTCATCGGGCTCCAGCTAGGCGCGGTAGGGGGGCTCCCGGGCATCGCGTAGGCGCTTGGCGCGCGGTGCGTACGGTGCCGTACCTTGTCAGGTATGATTCGGGGACTCGCTGAGGCGGTGAGGCTCAGCGGACACGCTGGCGGAGAGGCTCGCCACCGCAGTCCGGTGGGCACCCACTCGTGGTGGGGACATCTGCCTCGGCCAGTCATGGGCGCTGTTTGCGCACTGGCCGTCCGGCCCGTACGGTGAGGCCACGCCGCTGTCGGCGGTGTGCTCAAGGAGGAAGACTGTGTCGGTGTGGACACTCGTGGCCGCAGCAGAGGACAATCCGTTCGATGTGTTCAATCAGTTCTTCAGCTCGGGGGTCTGGCGGTTGCTGGTCCTCATGGGCTGGTTCTTGCTCGGGGCGTTCTGGCTCGCCTGCGCGTTCTGGGTGTTCAAAGATGCCCGCCGCCGCCTCGAGGACAAGGTGCTCATCACAGTGGCTGTGCTGACGGGTGTGGTGTTCGGCCCGCTGGGTGCGCTCATCTACAGCATCGTGCGCCCGCCCGAGTATCTCAGTGACGTGCGCGAGAGAGAGCTCGAGATGGAGGTGCTCGAGCATCGTCTCTCCGAGATACAGGTCTGTCCGTACTGCCACGCCGAGGTGCGCGACGACTTCCTGGTGTGTCCCAACTGTGGCGCGCGGCTGCGGGGAGTCTGCCGCACGTGTCACCGGCCCATCGAGCCTGGATGGCGCGTCTGTCCCTACTGTGAGACGCAGATCGTGCCGGCCGGGCAAGCGGGGAACGCGTACCAACAGGCCGGACGCTGAGGCATCGCGTCCTGTCGGGCTGGCGCTTCCCGGGCGCCCAGGGCGTCCACGCGCTCTCGTAGCGAGTGACTGCGGGCGAGTCTCGGGTCAGCACAAGACCGCGACGAGCGCGCCTGGCCGATCTCTGTCCGGCCGTCGATCACAGGAGGGCTCCAGTGGAGCGAACGTTCATCATGGTGAAACCGAACGGCGTGGCACGTGGCCTCGTCGGTGAGATCGTGCGTCGCTTCGAGCAGCGCGGCCTTACGCTGCGCGGCATGAAGCTGCTGCGCATGAGCCGCGAGCTGGCCGAACGGCACTACGCCGAGCACAAGACGAAGGCGTTCTTCGGCGAGTTGGTCGGGTTCATCACCTCTGGTCCCGTCGTGGCCATGGTCTGGGAGGGCGAGCAGGCTGTCAAGGTGGCACGTGCGATGATGGGCTCTACCGACCCGGTGGACGCCTCCCCGGGGACGATCCGCGGCGACTTCGCCACCGTGATGTCCGAGAACATCGTGCACGGCTCCGACAGTCCTGCGAGCTCGGCCCGCGAGATCGCGCTGTTCTTCGCGGGAGACGAGCTGGTCTAAGGGCCGCCGCCGACGCCGGCTGGTGGCTCACGGAAGGTGGTCGTGCTACATCCTGAACGGGGACCCATACTGCTGGCCTCTCGCTCTCCGCAGCGAAGGGGGATACTCGAACAGCTGGGGATCCCTTTCCGCGTCGAAGTCAGCCGGTACGCAGAGGTCGTGGTGCCGCTCGACCCCGTGGCGACGGTGGAGCGCAACGCTGTCGGCAAGGTCGAGGAGGTCGTGGAGCGTGTGCCGGCGGCGGACGACCAGGTCGTCCTCGGTGTGGACACGGTGGTCGTCCTCGATGAGCACATCCTCGGCAAGGTCGATGCCGCGCCGCAGGCCGCGGCGTGTCTGCGGCGCTTGGCCGGCCGCTCGCACGACGTGGTCAGCGGCCTCTGTCTGCGGCAGGCGCAGCGGGTGTACGTCGGCCACTGCGTCACGCGGGTCACTTTCCGGGCGCTGCACGAGGAGGCGGTGGAGCGCTATGTGGCTTCAGGCGAGTGGCGTGAGCGCGCGGGCGCCTACGCGATACAAGGTCTGGGTTCGGCGCTCGTCGCGGCAGTAGACGGCGACTACTTCAACGTGGTGGGGCTGCCCGTGAGTGTGCTGGCGGAGGCCCTGCAGAGTCTCGATCTGCCCTGCTTCGGCTGGACGAACGCGGCGACGACGTAGCGGGGGGTCTCTGGCGGGCCGGCGGTGTGCCGCCTCATAGGCATGGCGTATACTGACCAGACCTGTCCGAAGCGGAAAGGAGCGACGCGATAGGTGTCTTTTCTTCGTTGACGGGGTTCGGCGCGCGTGACGTGGCCGTGGACCTCGGCACTGCCAACACGCTGGTCTACGTCCGCGGCCGTGGCATCGTCCTGTCCGAGCCATCGGTGGTGGCCATCGACCATCGCAGCGGTGAGGTGCATGCCGTAGGGTCAGAGGCCAAACGGATGCTCGGGCGCACGCCGGCCAGCATCAGTGCAGTCCGACCGCTCAAGGATGGCGTCATCGCCGACTTCGACGTCACCGAGCAGATGCTGCGCCACTTCATCCGCAAGGTGTCACAGAACCGCTGGGCGCATCCTCGTGTCGTGATCTGTGTCCCGTCAGGCGTCACCGGCGTCGAGAAGCGCGCCGTCGAGGAGGCCACGTACTCGGCGGGCGCCCGTTGGGCCACGCTCATCGAGGAGCCTATGGCGGCCGCCATCGGTGCGGGTCTCCCCGTCGCCGAGCCTACGGGCAGTATGATCGTCGACATCGGGGGTGGCACGAGCGAGGTGGCCGTCATCTCACTTGGCGGCATCGTGGTCTCACAGAGCATCCCGGTCCCCTCCAGGCAGATCATGCCCGCGCCGATGCCGCCCATGGGA
>CAYMTC010000012.1:0-15407 GCA_964393265.1 uncultured Thermoleophilia bacterium | reverse complement strand
TGGAGTTCAGACGTGTGCTCTTCCGATCTGCTGCTTCGCGTAGGCACGGAGCTGGGCGAACTCGTCGTCGGTGAGGTCGCGGTCCAACTCGAGCAGGTGTCCCACGGCGAGGTTGATGTGACCGCCGAGGAGACGCTGCACGACACTGTCGAGGACGGTCGTCGCCACCTCGCGGCCCGGGATGGCTGGGGTGTACTCGTACGCTATGCCGGAGCGGTCCTGGACCAGGAGGTTCTTCTTGACGAGGTTGTTCATGACGGTCATGACCGTGGTATAGGCGATCGTGCGACGCTCGCGCAGGATCTCGTAGACGTCACGTACCTTGGCCGTGCCAAGGTCCCATACGACCGCGAGGATGTCGGCCTCGAGTGAACCGATGCCCGTGAAGGGCGCGCCCTTCGTGCTGCGCAGCCACTTGGGCTTGATCTGTTCCTGCATGTGTCTCACCATCCCTTATCGAAGGAAGCACCGAGCATCCCTATGGTTCTACCGTATGACCTACTACCTTCCTATGCCCATGTGGGTAGATTCGAAACAGTATCACAATGGACCAGTAAGCTGCACAGGTTTGCGAAACTTCGGCGCCGAGCCGGCTCGCTGGATGTTGACCGGTGTGGCTGCTCGTGGGCTTGGCCCCGGCCGGGCCAGAGGCGGCCTCTGCTAGACTGCGAGTGTCGCCGACCCGGAGGTCACCCATGCCTTTCGATGTATCGCTGCTCCGTGAGCTCACGCTGGCGCCCGGCCCCACCGGGTTCGAAGGTCCCATCCAGCGACTTGTCCGACAGCGGCTGGCCGCGGTGTCAGAGCCGCAGACAGACGCCTTGGGTAATGTGTGGGCCACCGTCGGGGCCGGCGGTCTGTCAGTGGCCGTGGTGGCCCACGCCGACCAGATAGGGATGGTGGTCACCTACGTCGATGACCACGGCTTCCTCTCGTTCGAGCGCATCGGAGGTGTGGACCGTCAGCTGCTTCCCGGGCACGCCGTCGCGATCCACACGCACAAGGGCACGGTCGACGGTGTCGTGGGACGACAGCCCACGCACTTCATCCCTACCGATAAGCGAGGCAGGGCTCCCGAGTTCCACGAGCAGTACATCGACATCGGTGCGGCCGATCGTGACGCGGCGCTGGCGCGGGTGTCGCTGGGCGACCCGGTGACCTTCGCGCCGCGGTTCATCGAGTTGGCGCCAGACGTGTGCGCATCGCTCGCTTGCGACGATCGCGCCGGCATCTACGTCGCCTTGCGGGCGCTGCAGCTGTACGGCGCTCAGCCAGGCCCGGCCAGTCTCACAGCGATCGCCACCGTTCACGAGGAGACCACCTTCATGGGGGCGCGCGCCAAGATGGTGCAGGGTGGGCACGACGTGGTCATCGTGGTCGACGGCGACTTCGCGACCGACCAGCCCGACGTCGACATCAAGAAGGCCGGTGGCGAGGTCAAGCTGGGCGCCGGGCCGGTCCTGGCGCGGGGTACGGGCAGCAACGAGGTGCTCTTCCGCCGTGCCGTGGCAGTGGCGGAGCGGGAGGGTATCCCGTTCCAAGTGAAGGCAGCGCCGGGTGCCATGAGCACAGATGCGGACGAGCTCATGGCCAGTCCCAGAGCAGCCACGCTCTCCATCGGGTTGCCCATGCGCTACATGCACGCCCCGTTCGAGGTGCTGCGGGGCGCCGACTTGGAGGCGACGGCAGCGTTGATCGTCGCGTTGACCCGCGATCTGGAGGGAGTCGATCTGGACTCGTTCCTGTGGTGAGGAGGTGGCCATGAAGGTCTTCATCACCATCGACCTCGAGGGTATCACCGGGGTCTGTACTGAAGAGCAGACCGCGCGAGGCACCGCTGCTTACCGGGAGGCTGTCGAGCTGATGCACGGCGACCTGGAGGCGGCCGTCGCCGGTTGCCGGGACGCCGGAGCCAAAGAGATCGTCGTCGCGGACGCGCACGACAAGGGTGCTAACCTGCGGCTGGAAGCCATGCCCGACGGCGTGATCCTGGCCTCCGGTTCGCCCAATCGCCTGTCCATGATGCACGGCCTTGACGACTCGTTCGCGGCGGTGGTCATGCTCGGCTACCACGCTATGGCGGGTACTACCGCCGCCGTGTTGGACCACACCTACACCTACGACGTGTTCCGCGTCCGTGCGGACGAGTACCTGGAGATCGGTGAGATCGGCATCAACGCCGGCGTGGCCGGGCGCTTCGGCGTGCCCGTGGTGTTCGTCGCCGGCGACGACCGCACGGCCGCCGAAGCGGAGGAGCTGCTGCCGGGGGTGCGGACCGCACAGACCAAGCTCGGCAGTTCACGCACAGCCGCTCGTCTCCTGCCCGCGGCGCAGACACGGGCAGCCATCCGTCAAGGCGTCTCCGAGGCGCTGTCAGCTTCAGACAGACCAGCCCCGCTCGACTTCAGCGACATGCCGCTGCGGGTGACCTTCCAGCGAACGCGGGCCTGCGACTTCGCCGCCCAGTGCCCCACCGCCGCAAGGCTCGACGCTCGCACGATCCAGCTGCCGGGCGGCGACTTCTTGCAGACCTACCGCGCGTTCCTGACCTGTCTCCAGTTGGCGTACCTGTCGCGTGAGTAGACCGATGGCGGGGTTAGGCCCGCCATCGGTCTAGCTGTTTGCGGGGTAGTGCGAGCCGTGGTGTAATGACGCTGCCTTGGCGGGCGGATGTAGCGTAGTTGGTAACGCGTCAGCTTCCCAAGCTGAAGACCGCGGGTTCGAGTCCCGTCATCCGCTCCACTCACCGCCCTCTTCCTCCAGCTTCGTCAGAACGCTTGCGACGGCAGACGCAGCCGGCAAGCAGGGGCGACTGTGGACGGGCTCCTCGGGTCCAATGGAGTGATGGGGTCGCGGTCTCCGATGAGCAGTCGTTGGGGTATCCTAACGGCGCACATGCGGTCGTCCGAGGAGTACGTGTGAATCAGCGCGCCGGCAAGCGCAGTGAGGCGAGCGAGGAGTACCTTGAGGCTCTCTTCAAGCTCTCACGCACCAAGGACGGCATAACGGTGGGTCGGGTGGCCGAGGCGCTCGGTGTGACTCCATCCTCCGCCTCGCAGATGCTCGTGCGGCTGGCAGAGGAAGGGCTGGTAGCTCGCAGTAAGCACGGGGCGCCAGTGCTCACGCCTCTGGGCGAGCACGAGGGTGCGCTGCTCGTGCGTCGCCATCGTCTCAGCGAGCGTTTCCTCGTCGATGTCTTGGACCTGCCCTGGGACCAAGCGCACGAAGAGGCCTGCAAGATGGAGCATGCCCTCAGCCCCGAGGTCGAGGCGCGTCTCGCCGAGCGCTTGGGTAACCCCACCACATGCCCACACGGTCACGCCATACCAGACGCCAACGGGCACCTGGTCGAGAGAGTCGTCCGCCCCCTCTCGCAGTTGAAGCCAGGGGAGAGCGGAGTCATAGCGCGGGTCAGCGAGGAGCGGCCGGACCTCCTCCGTTACCTGGCCTCGCTGGGGCTGGTCCCAGAGGCTGCGGTCAGCGTACAGAGCATCGCTCCGTTCGGCGGCCCTCACCTCATCCGCGTGGGCGGATCAGAGTATGCCGTCGGCCGCGAGGTCGCGGACAGGGTGTTCATCTTGGCCGGAGACGACGCGGCATGACGGCAGCGCAGCGCGGCGCAGCGCCGTCCAAGGAAGATGCGCCGTTGGTCGTGTGTCTTGCCGGCAACCCCAACGTCGGCAAGTCGACCCTTTTCAGCTCGCTCACGGGGAAAGAGGCCGAAGCCGCGAACTACCCCGGCATCACGGTAGACCTCAATGTGGCCAGCGGGCAGTGGGGCGATCGCAAAGTGGAGGTCGTGGACCTGCCGGGTACCTACTCGCTCGGCGCCTTGGGCGGGGATGAACGGCTGGCGTGGCAGTTCCTCTTGGAACGGCGGCCAGACGTCGTGGTCACCGTGGTCGATGCCACTAACCTGGCGCGCAACCTCTACATCGTCCTCCAGCTCATAGACCTGGGATTCCAGGTCGTGGTCGCTCTCAACATGTCGGACGAGGCTCGCCGCCGCGACCTCCGCATCGACCGACGGGCGTTGTCGCGAGCGCTCGGTGTCCCCGTGGTGGGTACGGTGGCGTGTACGGGTGAGGGCGTCAACGACTTGAAGGTCGGCGTCGGCAGCGCGGCGACGTGGAGTGACGCCGTCGTCTCTCCGCTGCACCGATACTCGCCCGAAGTCGAGGCACGTCTGGCCGAGATGGGAGCGCGACTCATCGCTGCCGCCGGAGACGCCGACGACCTCTGCGGTATGTCGCCACGGGCGGCCGCGGTCGCGGTCATCGAGGGCTTTGGCGCGGTCTGTGACATCGGGCGCATGGCGCGTCTGCGGCGGCGTCGTGGCCACGGCCGGGACACGTCGCACGGTCAGCATCGGCACAGTGACCGCGGCGCAAGGGAAGCTGCGGCAGACGTCGAGCAGGCGGACGACGATCTGGCACTGCAGCTTGCGAGCGAGCGTCATGCCTCCGCGTCGGCGATCGCAGACGCGACGACGCGGGGCGGCCGTGGCCCTGCCAGCGAGTGGTTGTGGCGGTTGGCCACCCGGCCCGCGACGGGCGTGCCCATCGCGCTCGCCGTGCTAGCGGGGGTCTTCGCGACGCTCTTCATGGTCGGCGGTTGGATATCTGAGTTGCTCACCCTTGGATGGGACGCCGGACCTGCGCCGCTCCTGGAGCGCGGCGTGCACTCGTTGCTTGGCGACGGCGCCGTAGGCGACACCCTGCTGTGGGCCGTCAATGGCGGCATCTTCGCTACCTTGGCCGTCGGGATACCGTACATCGGCATCTTCTACGTGATGATCGCGCTGCTCGAGGACACGGGGTACATCAATGCAGTGGCTTACCTGTCAGACCGTGTGATGCACCGCTTCGGACTCCACGGCCGGGCGGTGATCCCCCTGCTGGTCGCCGGCGGCTGCCGCGTGCCGGCGATCATGGGGACCCGGGTGCTGAACACACGCCGGGAGCGGATCATCGCCGGGGTGCTCATCACACTGGTCCCCTGCAGTGCGAGCACTGCGGTGATCATCGGAGCCGTCTCGCTATATGCGGGCTGGCAGTGGGCGGTCTTCGTCTACGGGATGCTGTTCGCGGTGGCGGTCGTCGCGGGCCTCTCCCTCAACCGCATCATGCCTGGTGAGCCGGGTGGGCTGGTCATGGAGATGTTCCCACTGCGTCGGCCGGTCTTCAGGCTCGTCGTGCTCAAGACCTGGCGACGGCTCAAAGACTTCATATGGATCGCAGCCCCGGTGATCCTCATCGGCAGCCTCATCCTCGGGGCGCTGTACGAGACCGGCCTCGTGTGGAAGTTGGCCGATCCGCTGGCTCCTATGGTGGAGTGGTGGCTTGGCCTCCCGACGGTGGCCGGCCTCACGCTGCTCTTCGGGGTGCTGCGCAAGGAGCTGGCCCTGCAGCTGCTGGTAGCCTTCGCCGTCGTCGAGTACGGTCCGGGGGCTCACGAGCTCTCTCAGTTCATGACGAGCGACCAGATCGTGGTCTTCGCGCTCGTCAACAGCCTCTTCCTGCCGTGTGCATCGACCATGACCGTACTGGCACGCGAGATGGGCTGGCGAGTGCTGCTCGGCATCTCCGCGGGGACGCTGACGGCCGCGTTGCTCATCGGAGGGGCGCTGTCGCATATCCTGGCGCTGGGCTGACGCGGTGGCCTGACACACCGCGCCGAGGCGTTTGGCATCAGCCGATGCGCTGGTCTTACGGGCTTGGCGACCATACTCGGCTGACGCGCCTGTCCGACACGCAGTACCCTCGCAGCGAGCGGACGCCCCGCGCCTCTGTGAGGGTCGGTGTGCACGCGGAAGGACTGAGGCGGATGCGTGAGGCCCTGCCCGCGGACCGCTGCCCGCGGACCGCTGCCTGCGGGCCGCTGCTACCGGCCGGGAAGGGCCGCCGCGGACGGGCGGGAGGCGTCGCCGAGCGCCCAGTCCAGGGTGGCCTTCGCCACAAGCGGTGAGCGCTGTGGCCCGCGGTGCCCGCCTTCGGCGACGGCGATGAGTCGCAGCGGCGGCCGCAGGACGGCCGCCAGGCGCAGGCTCACGGCGAACGGCACGTCGGAGTCATCGTAGGCGTGAGCGAGCATCACGCGACTCATACCCCGGGCTGTCTCCACGAGATCCGTCCCACGCAGCAGCCTGCGCAGGCCTTCCACGTCCCAGCGGGCGCGGAAGGTCGAGGGGTCGCCCGCCTGCCCGTGCGCCGAGGACAGCGCCACGAAGTGGTCGAGGCCCGCTAAGAGAGAGCTCTCATCGGCGGGGCACAGAGCAGCGAGAGCGCTGAAGGACTCCGGGTGCTCACGCGCAGCGCGCAGGAGCCAGAAGGCCCCCATGCTCGATCCACGCGCAGCCACTGTGGGGGTACCTGCCTCCCGGCGGAGGGCATCGGCGGCAGCGATGACATCGTAGGCCGCGCCATCGTCCATCGCGCCGCTGCTCTCACCATGTCCACGGAAGTCGAAGACCAGTGCGGCAAGACCGGACGCCACGGCCTGCTGGGCCATGACGGCATGGTTCTCCTTGCAGCTCCCGGCCCCGTGGCAGATCAGCAGAGCGGCACGCGGGGGAACGGGTGGCAGGTACAGGAGGGCGGACAACCGGCATCCCTGAGAGTCGAGCTCGAGCTCGCGCGGTACGTGGTCACCGTCGTTCACTGCCACCTCTCCTGACACGCCCCGGCGGCAGTGTACCAGCGTGAGCAGGCGCAGGTTGTGCGGCCCCGCTCTGTCGGCCAGACGCTTCGTCAGAGTCAGAGGCGCGAGCGCCGGCTCGCGTCGCGGAGCACGGGGTCGACATGATGTAATGAGGCGGCCGCCATCATCGACCGAGCCGCGCGGCAGCGCCGATACCATCGGCGACGGCCGGTCCTGGACAGCAACGACCATCGCCGGAGTCGCCATGCGTACCGTCAACCTGGGCCACAAGTCCCTTGCAGATTACCGCAGCCTGCTGCCGCGAGAGCTCATGGAAGAGATAGATGAGCTGGCCGCAGCTCTTCGTGGCAAGCGCGTCTTGCACGTGAACGCCACATCGTTCGGTGGCGGCGTGGCAGAGATCCTGTACACGCTGGTCCCACTCATGAACGACGTGGGCCTGGAGGTCGAGTGGCGGGTGCTCACCGCTCCGCCGCAGTTCTACAGCGTCACCAAGGCCTTCCACAACGGCCTCCAAGGTGCGGCGGTCGACGTGAGCTCGGACGAGCGCGAGCTCTACGAGTTCTGCTGCGCGGCCAACGCCAGAGAGCTGACGCACGACTGGGACTTCATCGTCGTGCACGATCCGCAGCCGCTGGCCATGCGGCACTTCGTCGGCGATGGTGTGGCAGGCGGAGCGCGTTGGGTCTGGCGGTGCCACATCGACACCTCGACGCCCACTGACGATCTGTACGCCTATCTCCTGCCCTTCATCGAACAGTACGACAGGGCGGTCTACACGCTGGCAGAGTATGCGCCGGCGGGCCTTCCGTTCCCGGTCGTGCCTATCGCCCCGTCCATCGACCCTCTGGCGCCCAAGAACATGGCCCTGTCGGCTCAGGATGCTGCCTACATCGTGCGGCAGTTCGGGATAGACGTGAACCGCCCCCTGCTGCTCCAGGTGTCGCGCTTCGACCCTTGGAAGGACCCCCTTGGTGTGGTCGAAGCGTACCGGCTCGTGAAGTCCCAGTATGCCGACGTGCAGCTTGCCCTGATCGGCTCCATGGCGGCGGACGACCCCGAGGGATGGGAGTACCTCGACCGTCTGCTGGAGTACGCTGCCGGCGATCCGGACGTCTTCGTGCTGTCCAACCTGGACAATGTCGGCGGTGTGGAGATCAATGCGTTCCAATCGCACGCCGATGTGGTGCTGCAGAAGTCGACGCGGGAGGGCTTCGGCCTTACGGTCACCGAGGCCTTGTGGAAGGCGCGGCCCACTGTCGGCGGTGCAGTCGGCGGGATCGTCTTGCAGATCGAGGACGGGGTGACCGGTCACCTCGTCAGCTCCACGGCCGAGTGCGCTGAGCGCTGCCTCCAGATCCTGGCCGATCCTCAACGGGCGATTGAGATGGCGCAGCTAGGGAAGGAACACGTACGGCGCAGCTTCCTCGTGCCGCGGTTGTTGCGCGACTACCTGCGTCTTCTGGGGGACCTCGACCGCGAGGAGTGACGATATGGCCACGAGTGGCAAGGCGGCGCGGGGAGGGGACCGTGCCAAGGTCTCGCGGCTGCGGGTCGCAGGCACTGCCGAGGCGGGTACCGCGAAGCGAGGCGTTGCACCGCGGCCCCGGCTCATCGTGGCGGCCAATCGCGGGCCGGTCTCCTTTCACCGTGACGAGTCAGGCGAGGTAGAGGCCAGTCGGGGCCTCGGCGGCTTGGTCAGCGCGCTCACCGAGCTGTTCCGGCTGCGCCGCGGGACGTGGGTGGCCGCGGCTCAGAGTGACGAGGAGTACCGGCTCGCGGCGAGCGGAGCGGCCACCCCGATCGAGCTGGACGGCGTACCCTACGCGGTGCGCTACGTTGCCTCAGAGCCCGAAGTGTACGCGCGGTACTACTCCGTGATCGCCAACCCGCTGCTGTGGTTCGTGCAGCACTACCTTTGGGACCTTGCCTGGCATCCCAGCATCACGGCTGCCGAGTACGAGGCGTGGGAGTCGTACCGTGACGTCAACCGCCTGTTCGCGTTGGCGATCACCGACGAGATCGGGGGCGACGGTAGTGATGCTCTGGTGATGCTGCACGACTACCATCTCTACACGGTCGCTCCGCACGTCAGAGCTGCTGCTCCACAGGCCTTCCTCCACCACTTCGTCCACATCCCTTGGCCACAGCCCGATGCCTGGCATGTGGTGCCGCGGCCCATGCGCTTGGCCATCTTCCAGGGGCTTCTGGCCTGCGACGTCGTCGCCTTCCACACGCCTGCGTATGCGCAGAACTTCCTCCACGGGTGCGAGGCGTTGCTTGAGCTGCCGGTGGACCGCGAGCACAGCACGGTCCAGGTGGGTCCGCGAGCGGTATGGGTGAGGTCATACCCGGTGAGCGTGCAGCCCGAGGCGCTGCGAGCGGCGGCGCGCTCGGAGCAGGTGAGGAGGCGGGCTCGCGAGCTGAGCGCAAGCCGTCGGGAGCACCTCCTTGTGCGAGTGGACCGTCTGGACTTGTCAAAGAACATCGTGCGTGGCTTCCGGGCCTACGGCCGCTTCTTGGAGGCTCACCCGGAGTTCGTGCGTCGGGTCACCTTCTTGGCGCTGCTGCAGCCGTCGCGCGGCGACGTCTCAGAGTACGCTGCTTACCGCGAGCAAGTGGTGCGCACCGCGGAGGAGATCAACGCTCGCTACGGCAGCGGCGACTGGTGGCCCGTCGACCTGCGCATCCAGGACGACTATCCTGCCACGCTGGCGGCCTACAGGGACTATGACGCGCTGCTCGTCAACGCAGTCTTCGACGGGATGAATCTGGTAGCCAAAGAGGGTGCCATCGTCAATCAGCGCGACGGTGTGCTCATCCTGTCCGAGAACACGGGCGCGCACGTCGAGTTGGGGGCCTACTGCCTCTCCGTCAATCCCTTCGATATCGAGGAACAGGCGCAGGCTATCCACGCTGCCCTCACTATGCCCGCGGCCGAGCGGCGGACGCGTCTGCTGGGCCTGCGCCAAGTGGTGGAGCACAACGACGTAGAACGGTGGATCAGTGCTCAGTTGGCAGACATCGCTGCGAAGGACAGGGCCGGAACCTGAGACGGCTGCCTCTCGACGCGGCGTAGGCTAGTGTACGAGCCTTCCCTGCCCATCACGTGGTAGAGTCGCGGCCGTGATCGTGTACCTTGAGTGCGCAAGTGGCGTGGCCGGTGACATGCTGGCGGCGGCGCTGTATGAGACAGCCATCCAGGCCGGCATCGATGGCCAAGCGGTGGTCGAGGTAGCCCTCGATACGGTCGGCGTCGCTCCCGGTGCCGCCGTCTTCCAGCAGGTGGCGCGTGGCGGGCTCACCGCTACAGCACTGACCGTTCCTGAGCGACCTAGCTTTCCCACCTTGGCCGAGCTGCAGTCAGCGCTGGCTTCCGGCGGACTCGCGCCCGCTGTAGCGACACGAGCTGCCGCGGTCGTACAGCGTCTGTCGGCAGCGCGCGCGCAAGTCTACGGCGACGTTCGGCACGGTGCCGAGGCGTCGGTCGGCTTGGACACGCTCGTCGCCGTGCTCGCGGTGAGCGCACTGCTGGACGCTCTGCCGGCCGAAGCTGTGGTGGCCTCGCCGCCGGCCTTGGGCGGCGGATGGGCTGATGGCCCGCAAGGCCGCCTGCCTGTGCCCGCGCCGATGGTCACGGCGCTGCTGCGTGGTCTTCCTACGGCGGGAGGGGACGCACCTGAGGCCGGCGCACTCACCACGCCTACCGGCGCCGCGCTGTTGGCAGAGGTGGCTGGGTCCTTTGGACACCTGCCTGCTGGACGTATGGCCGCTGTGGGCGTGGGGGCTGGGAGTCGCGAGCTGCCCGACCGCGCCAACGTCCTGCGGGCGCTGCTCATCGAGCCACGCGAGGATCCACACGGTGCGCCGGTCGGTCTGTCGCCCGTGACGGCGGCAGCAGCGGTCGAATTCGGCGGCGGCGAGCCGCTGGTCATGCTGGAGGCCACCGTCGACGACACCACCGCAGAGTACCTCGCCGATGCCACGGAGCAGCTTCGCCAAGCAGGGGCTCGCGACGCGTGGTTGACGCCGGAGTGCATGAAGAAGGGACGCGCAGGCGCCACCGTCCATGCGTTGGGCGCCCCTGACCAGGTGGCTGTGCTCGCGCGCGCCCTGTTCCGCTGCACAAGCACGTTCGGCGTGCGGGTCCTGCCGATCGAGCGACTGCTTGTGGAGCAGCGCCACGACTTCGTGGACGTCGACGGCGACACGGTCGGCGTGCGCCTCGGCTACCTCGACGGGGCGCTCGTCACGGCCTCACCAGAGTACGCGGACTGCTGCGACGTGGCGCGGCGACGTGGTCTTTCGTCGCGCCAGGTCTACGAACGCGCGCAGGCGCGAGCGCACACGCAGTTCACGCCCCAGTGAGCCGCCGCCGGACGGCGGTCAGACGGGACCGCCGGGCGGATCGTCCGACGGGGCAGTCGGCGAGGTCGCGGAGGACCGCCTAGCCTGGTCCTCGCGGTCGCCGCGCTCGTGTCGTCTCTCGCGATTGACCCGGTTTCCCGCCGGTCTGTAGACTGCTGAGCAGCTCTACACCGTCGGCGGCTCGTCGTCACCTTCTCCCCAGCGGTGGCGTGGGCGCGAGACATGGCGTGTCTCCCACGAGCGCCCAAGCGGCTTCTGTCGGTGTCGGCTGCAGCTGAACGCGCAGACAGTGGATCAAGAGGAGGACGCGTTGCCATCTGCCCAGAGACCCATGCGCCAGAACCCTGTGCCCTCAGACATAGAGATCGCCCAGGCCGCCACGCTGCGACCTATCCAGGAGATCGCCGAGAAGGCGGGCATCCGTGACGATGAGCTCGAGCTCTACGGGCGGCACAAGGCCAAGGTCGACTTCATGGCTGTGTTGGACCGTCTCAAGGACCGTCCCGACGGCAAGCTCATAGATGTCACCGCGATCACACCTACTCCGCTCGGCGAGGGCAAGACTGTCACCGCCATAGGCCTCGCCGAGAGCATGAACGCGATCGGTGTCGACACCATGCTCGCTTTGCGCGAGCCCTCGCTGGGCCCGGTGTTCGGCATCAAGGGCGGCGCTGCCGGCGGCGGCTACTCCCAGCTCATCCCCATGGAGGACCTCAACCTCCACTTCACCGGCGACATCCATGCGGTCGGTGTGGCCAACAACTTACTGGCGGCGATGGTCGACAGTCACCTCATGCACGGCAACGAGCTGCAGATCGACCCGCTGACCATCTCGTGGCGACGGTGCGTCGACCTCAATGATCGCTCCATGCGCGAGATCGTCAATGGGCTTGGCGGCCGGCTGAACGGTATCCCGCGGCAGACCGGTTTCGACATCACTGTCGCCAGCGAGGTCATGGCCATACTGGGGCTGGCGACCTCGCTGAAGGACCTTCGTGAGCGTCTCGGTCGTATCACGTTCGGGTACAGCACTTCGGGCAAGCCCCTCACCGCCGAGGACATCGGCGCTGCCGGGGCCATGACCGCGCTGTTGAAGGACGCCATCAAGCCCAACCTCATGCAGACGCTCGAGGGCAACGCGGCTCTCGTGCACGCCGGCCCGTTCGCCAACATCGCTCAGGGCAACAACTCCATCATCGCTGACAAGGTCGCGATGAAGCTGGCGGACTACGTCGTCACCGAGAGTGGCTTCGCCGCCGACATGGGTGCCGAGAAGTTCATGGACCTCATCTGTCGCTACGGTGGCTTCGCACCGAGCGCGGTGGTCATCACCTGCACCATGCGGGCGCTGAGAATGCACGGCGGCTTGCCCGCAGATGCCGAGCTTCTCAAGGCTCAGGACGATGCAGCGCTCGAGAAGGGCTGTGAGAACCTGGCCAAGCAGGTAGAGAACATGAAGTACTTCGGGGTGCCCGTCGTGGTGACCATCAACCGCTTCGCCTTCGACCGCGACCACGAGGTCGAGATCGTGCGCAAGCTCGCGCGGGCGGCCGGTGCAGAGGACGCTGTGCCCATCAGCGTCCATGCTCTGGGTGGCGACGGTGGTCAGGAGGCGGCTGAGGTGATCAAGGCGGCTGCTGACAAGGGTGGGGACTTCAAGTTCCTCTACCCGCTCGAGGCCTCCATCAAGGAGAAGATCGAGATCATCGCCACGAAGATCTACGGGGCCGACGGCGTCGACTACCTGCCCGAGGCCGAGGCCAAGATCAAGCTCTTCACCGAGCAAGGGCTGGACAAGCTGCCCCTGTGCATGGCCAAGACCCACCTCTCGTTGTCGCACGACCCGGCTCTCAAGGGTCGGCCTCGCGGGTTCCGTGTGCCCATCCGCGACATCCGCCCAGCTACTGGTGCAGGGTACCTGTATCCGTTGCTCGGCGAGATGAGGACCATGCCCGGTCTGCCCAAGAGGCCGGCTGCGGTCGACGTGGACATCGACGTCGAGACCGGTCGCATCATCGGCTTGTTCTGACGACGACGTGGACACGGGTGGGCCGGCATGACGTACGGCACCCGTGCGAGTGGAGGTGAACTGGTGAGCGACAAGACCGCCACCGTCTACGCCACGGAGCCACTGCAGACGTACTTGGACGATGCCGCCTCGGGCAAGCCTGCCCCGGGGGGCGGCAGTGTGTCGGCGTGTGTGGGCGCGCTCGGCGCGGCGCTCGTGTCCATGGTGTGCAATCTCACCGTGGGCAAGGAGAAGTACGCCGCGGTCGAGGATCGCATGTGCCGGCTGCGCGACGATTGCGAACGGGTCCGCGCACGCCTGCAGGAGCTGCTGCAGGAGGACACCGTCGCCTACAACGGCGTCATGGCGGCCTACCGCATGCCCAAGGACACAGAGGCCGAGGTGCGCGTTCGGCATGAGGCGGTGCAGAAGGGTCTTGTCGTGGCCGCCGACGTGCCGCTCGACATCTGCCGCGTGGCGGCCGAGGTCTGTCGACTGGCCAAGGTCGCAGCTGAGATCGGGAACCCCAACGCGGTCACCGATGCTGGCATAGGGGCGCTGCTCGGCGAGGCGGCTGCGCAGGGTGCGGCCCTCAACGTGGCTATCAACCTTGGCTCCATCGAGGACGATGGCTACGTGGCTGCAGCCCAGAAGGAGATCGACCAGCTCCTGGACGAGACTGCGCGACTGCGTGACGAGGTCTTGCACACTACGCACAAGAAGCTGTGACACGAGCGCCGCGCTGATTCGGTGGTCGGCGCGACGTGATCGGAACGTGGACGGCGATAGGACGTATCGCCAGAGGAGAGAGAACGTCATGACCGCACACATCATCGACGGTAGGGCTATCGCCGAGCAGGTGCGCGACGAGATCGTCGCCGAGGTCGGCGCGCTCGCTGCGCGGGGTATCACGCCTGGGGTGGCGACGATCTTGGTGGGAGACGACGGCGGAGCGCACTTCTACCGCCGGCAGATCGAGAAGAACACAGGCGAGGTAGGCTTCTCGTACTTCGACCATACACTGCCCGCCGGCGTGCCTCAGGCTGAGATCCTCGAGCTCATCGCCAGTCTCAACGCAGACGAGCGTGTGCATGGCATCCTGGCGCTCATGCCCATGCAGACCGAGGTCGACCAGACGAGCGTCTTCAACGCTATAGCGCCGCTCAAGGACCTCGACTGCGTGAACCCGGCCAACATCGGCCATGTCCTGCTGGGCGACCAGCTCTTCGCGCCGGCCACGCCGTCGGCCTGCATCGAGATACTGGATCGCGAGGGCATCGCCCTCAAGGGTCTCGACGTCACCATCGTCAATCACTCCAACATCGTCGGTAAGCCGGTGGCACTCCTCTGCCTCAACCGCGACGCCTCGGTGCACGTCGTGCACGTGTTCAGCAAGGACGTCCCCGCTGCCTGTCGCGAGGCAGACGTCCTCATCTCAGCTGCGCCCGTGCAGGGGCTCATCAAGGGAGACATGGTCAAGCCGGGCGCGGTGGTCGTCGACGTGACCACCATCCGCGTCGACGGAAAGCAGGTCGGCAGCCTCGACTTCGAGGCGGTCGCCGAACGAGCGGCAAGAGTCACCCCCGTGCCAGGAGGCGTCGGGCCGGTCACCAACGTCATGCTCCTCAAGAACGCTCTGGCAGCCTGCAAGGCGCAGACGGACGCGGACTGACAGACCCATGCCGCGTCGCACACCTACTGGCGGAGCCAACAGCCCCACGCCGACGAATGCGGACGCTGCTGTGGACCTCGCAGCCATAGCGGAGGTCCTCAAGCAGTACGACCCCCAGAGCAACTTGATCACCGTCCTGCAGGAGCTGCAGGCGCGCATCGGCTACTTACCAGAAGCGGTCGTCAACGAACTGGCTCGTCTCAGCGGTGTGCCGACCTCGCGCATCTTCGGCATCATCACCTTCTATGCGCAGTTCTCCACGGAGCCTAGCGGACGCCACAAGATCTGCGTGTGCCATGGCACTGCCTGCCACGTGGCTGGCGCCGCCAGGGTCACGGAGGCGCTGGAGCAGGAACTCGGGGTGAGCGACGGTCACACCACGCCCGACGGAGAGTTCACCCTCGACTCAGTGGCCTGTATGGGCGCCTGCTCACAGGCGCCGGTCATGCGGATAGACGACGAGACGTTCGGCAACCTGACGCCGGAGGCGGCTCGCGGCGTCATCCGCGGCATCATGGCCCGATTGGGTGTCGATCCTGGCGATCTGGCGGCGACGGACGGCGACCCGGCCGCCGAGAAGGGGGTGGCTCTCGGTGAGTGAGCACGCTGTCGAGAGCCACGGCCCCCGGGTCCTCGTGCGGGAACAGGGTGGCCGCCGCAAGGTGCAGGTCTGTGCGGGCACCGCCTGCGTCTTCGCGG
>CAYMTC010000011.1:0-15774 GCA_964393265.1 uncultured Thermoleophilia bacterium | reverse complement strand
GGGCAGCCGCTATCGAGGCTCTCTGCTGGTTCGGGCGCAGACGGCTCGCACCACGACCCTCGTTGGCCGACATGGCGTTCATCGCCCTCGTGGCGGCCGTCTTCCTGGTGCTCCTCATCGTCAGAGCCATGGGCTACCCCACGCTGGTGTGAGCATCAGCGAAGCCGCAAGCGGGCGGGGCGAGGAGCGGCCGGGCCCAAGTACTCCGGCGGCCGAGCTGCACAGCCGCATCGCCGGTCTGCAGCGGGCGGTGCAGGACCTCCGCCTCGATGCAGCACTCATCCTGCAGAACGCCGACCTGTACTACTACGCGGGCACGGTGCAGCGTTCGTATCTCTACGTGCCCGCCCAGGGATCGCCCACACTGTTCGTGCGCCGCGTCGTCGACCGGGCGCGGCACGAGTCGGCACTTTCCGACATCGTGCCGCTACACTCTGTCCGCGAGCTTGCCGACGGTATCCACGCACGTCACGGCCGCTTGCCGGCGCGTCTGGGGCTGGAGCTGGATGTGGTGCCCGTGGCACATCTCGTCCGTCTACAGGCGCTGCTTCCCGGCGTGGAACCGGTGGACGTCGCTCCGGCCATCCGCGAGCAGCGAGCTGTGAAGTCCGCACACGAGGTGCAGCTGGTGCGCGCGGCGGCGGCTATCACGGATGCCGTCTGTGAGCGTCTGCCCGAGCTCCTCCACGAGGGCGTAACAGAGGCGGAGTTCGCGGGCAGCTTCGAGGCGGTCGCGCGGTCGCTCGGCCATGAGGGTGTCATCCGTATGCGCGGCTTCAACGAGGAGATGTTCTACGGTCAGCTCGTCAGCGGCGAGAACGGGACGGTGCCCGGCGCCCTGGACACGCCGCTGTGCGGAGCCGGTCTCTCGGCGGCGGTGGGGCAGGGGGTCACCATGCGTCGTATCGGCCGCGGCGAGCCGGTCGTCTTCGACTTCGTCTCGTCGCGGCACGGTTACATCGCCGACTTCACACGGGTGTTCAGTCTTGGCCCGCTGTCTCAGCAGTGCCGGCGGGCGCATGCGGTCGCCGTGCAGATCGAGCAGGAGGTGGCGGCTGCCGCCGTCCCGGGCGCAAGCTGCGCCGCGCTCTACGACCTGGCGCTGCGCCGTGCTCGTGAGGCAGGGCTTCAGGACGGCTTCATGGGGCCGCCCGGCTACCGGGCGCGGTTCATAGGGCATGGCGTGGGGCTGGAACTTGACGAGCTGCCGGTGCTCACCGCTGTGGACCGTCCACTGCGAGCCGGCAACGTGTTCGCCCTCGAGCCCAAGTTCGTGCTGCCCGGTGTGGGCGCTGTGGGTATCGAGGACACGTTCCTGGTGACCGAGACCGGCGCACAGTGTCTGAGCGCGACGCCGGCTCGTCTGTTCGAGCTGTAGGCCCCTAGCGGGCGCACGCCCGCGTGTCAGCGGGGTCCGACTGGCCCGCGTGCTCGGTCTGCAGCGTGCGCCGAAGCTCTCTCACCCGCCCATAGCGAGATGCCGGCCACGCTGTCTGGCCGGTGATGGCGAGACACCGGTCATCGGTCCTTTGCACGCATCACGGGGACGGCGGTTTGCCCGCTGCCCCTGGGGGAACTGTACACTGCGCAAGGTCCGGCGGCCGTACGCCCCCAGGGGCGCCTCGGCCGCCATCATGATTGAAGGCGGACGTACCGCAGCGAGGTCGCTGCAGGCGGAGGTGACACCCGTGACGATGAGAGAAGACGTCGAAAAGGCACTCGCGGATATCCGGCCGGCGTTGCAGGCGGACGGCGGCGACATCGAGTTCGTCGATGTCGGCGACGACGGCGTGGTGAAGGTGCGGCTACAGGGAGCCTGTGCCGGCTGCCCTATGTCGCAGCTCACGCTGACCAACGGCGTGGAGCGTCACCTGAAGAACCAGGTGCCCGGAGTGGTCCGCGTAGAGAACGTAGCCTTCTAGAGACGTTTCCACGGAGCGTGGCCGCAGCGTGCGCGGACCCTATCAAGGGCTCGTCGCTGCGACCGCGTCATCCGTTCCTGAGACGATAGAGGGGCACTCGGTGGAGTGCCCCTCTATCTTTCATCTGTCGTCGCGGACGTCCTGCACGGGGCGCCGGGACCTCTCTCGGCACCAGAGGCTCTCTGCAGACCTAGTCCCCGTAGGCGTCGAGCTTGACGTCGTCGGCGACCGTGTAGGTCATGTCGGTACAGGCGGCAATGTCGTCGAGGCTATAGCCCTTGGCCACCTCTTCGAGGACGAAGCCCTTGTCGGGGTAGCGGCGGAACAGGGCCCGCTCGGTGATGATGACGTCACACTCCTTGGCACCGGTCAGCGGGAACGTGCACTTCTTCATGAGCTTGCTGCTGCCGTCCCTGGCGCAGTGCTCGGTGACGATGTGCACGACCTTAGCGCCGGTGATGAGGTCCATGGCGCCACCCATGCCGGCGAGCATCTTGCCGGGCACCATCCAACTGGCGATGTTGCCCTCCTCGTCGACCTGCAGGGTGCCGAGGAAGGTGGCGTCCAGGTGGCCGCCGCGGATCATGCCGAACGAGGTGGCGCTGTCGAAGTAGCTGCCGCCACAGATGAGGGTGATGGGCGCGTTGCCGGCGTCGGCGCGGTCGCGGTCCTCGCAGCCGACAGCCGGCCGGGGTCCGACACCGACGGCGCCGTTCTCGGTCTGGATGACGACGTCGACGCCCGGCGGCACGTAGTTGGCGATGAAGGTGGGCGTGCCGATGCCCAGGTTGATGATCTGCCCGTCCTTGAGCTCCCGGGCGGCGCGGGCAGCGATGATCTGCTTGGTCTCAGACATTGTTGATCGCCTCCTCGCGCATGACGCAGTAGTCGATGTCGGCGCGGATGACGGCGTCGACGAAGATGCCGGGTGTGTGGACGTGGTTGGGATCGAGCTCGCCGAGGCAGTAGAGGTTCTCGACCTCGGCGATGACGTAGTCGGCGCAGGTGGCCGCCGGGACGTTGAAGTTGCGCGAGGTGCCGCGGTAGGTCAGGTTGCCCCAGGTGTCGCCGGCGTGGGCGCGGATGAGGGCGACGTCGCAGTGCAGCGAGGGCACCAGGATGTGTGTGCGGCCGTGCATCTCGATGAGCTGTTTGCCCTCCTCGGCGACCGTTCCCACGCCTGTGGGCGTTAGGAAGCCACCCAGACCGGCGCCGCCGCAGCGCATCATCTCGGCGAGCGTACCCTGCGGTATGAGCTCGACCTCTAGGCTGCCCTCGTTCATCGCCTTGCCGACCCACGGGGTGGTGCCGACATGGCTAGCGACGATCCTCTTGACCTTGCCCAGCTGCGCCAACTCGAGGATGCCGCGCTCACGGTAACCGGCGTCGTTGGCGTAGAGCGTGAGATCCTTGACGTCGAGTGACTTCATGGCGTCGATGATGGTGAGTGGATCACCCTGGCCGATGAAGCCGCCGACGGCGACGTGCATGCCCGACTTGATGTGCGAGAGGGCTTCCTCGATGGATACGACCTTGTTCTGCGGCACTTGGGACTCCTTCACTAGGGCTACTGCTCGTAGGACCTCGTCGGCGGAGTCGGCAGAGGCACGAGCTCTGTTGGTCGCACGCACCGGACGACCGAAAGCGTATCACGTCACGCGTCGAAGCTCCTCCGCCTCGTACGGCCATGGTGGGTGGCGTTTCCGATAGGGTAGATAGGGATCGAAAGACGGGCGACGCGGGGGTGTGGCATGGGCGACGTCTTGTTCAACGATTGCCGTGTCCTCGACGGTACAGGGGCGCCGGCCTATCCGGCGGCAGTCACCGTCAGGGGCGACCGCGTCGTGCACATCGCGCGGGACGAGGGGCGCGTCGCTGCAGCGCCGGCGGCAGGGCCCAAAGCGCTGGTCATCGATTGCCACGGCCTGTGTCTGGCGCCCGGTTTCATCGATCCTCACACGCACTCGGACTTCACCCTTCTCGCCGACCCGCGGGCGGAGAGCCGTGTGCGACAGGGTGTCACCACCGAGGTCGTCGGCAACTGTGGCTCCTCGGCGGCGCCGCTGGCCGGTGAGGCCGTTGCCGAGGCGGCCGCGGAGGCCGCCGGCGTCGGCGTCCAGGTGGACTGGACGGACATGGCGGGCTACCTCGAGCGGCTGCGGCGCGGTGGGACCGCGGTCAACGTGGTGACTCTTGTGGGTCACAACACGGTGCGCGGTTGCGTGCTGGGGTTCGATGACGTCCCACCGTCGGCAGCAGACCTGGAGCAGATGGAGTGTGTGGTCGCTCAGGCGGTAGCTCAGGGTGCACGAGGGTTGTCCAGCGGGCTCTTCTACCCGCCAGGATCCTATGCGGGTGCGGACGAGGTGGCACGGCTGGCGCGCACGGCCGGCGTGGCGGCGCGGTCGGCAAGGCTGCAGGGGGCAGAGGGAACGGCGGTCTACGCCAGCCACATCCGCGACGAGGCCGCGGGCATCTTGCAGGCGGTCGAGGAGGCTGTCAGCATCGGCGAGCGCGCGGGCACCCCGGTCGAGGTGTCCCACGTCAAGCTCTCGGGACCACGAGCCCACAGTCTGTTGGCTCAGCTGCTGGAGTCTATTGACGCTGCCCAGCAGCGGGCCGTGCCTGTGGGCTTCGATCTCTACCCGTACGTGGCCAGCGGTACATGGCTCATCGCGATGCTGCCGTACGCCTACCAGCAGGGTGGAGCGGCGGCAGTCGCGCATCGCGTGGCGGACGCTGACGTTCGAGCCGAGCTGCACGCCGACTTGCTGGCCGACCCCGTGGGCTGGCAGGAGCGCACCGGTGTAGCCCGCTGGGAGGGCATCGTGGTTGGCCGGTGCCCTGGGGATGCGGCGGCGGAGGGGCAGAGCATCGCCGACCTGGCGTCCCTTCGCGGGCTGCATCCGCTCGATGTGGCGCTGGACCTCATCGTCGTCAGCGAAGGTCAAGCCGATGCCACGTGGTTCGATCAGTCGGAGTCGGTCGTACGCGCACTCATCGCGCACCCGGCGGTGGCCATAGGCAGCGACGGCGAGTCTCTTGCTCCCGACGGTCCTCTGGCGGACATACCGGCCCACCCTCGCGCGTATGGCACGTTCCCGCGCGTGCTCGCCCGCTACGTCCGCCAGACGGCCGTCATCACGCTGGAGGACGCGGTGCGCAAGATGACGTCGCTCACCGCGATGCGTCTGGGCCTACGAGACCGCGGGGTCATCCGAGAAGGGGCGTTCGCCGACCTCGTCCTGTTCGACCCGGTCACCATCGTCGACAGGGCCACCTTCGCTCGGCCGGCGGTGTATCCCACCGGCATCCACTGCGTCATGATCAACGGCGTTCTCGTGTTCAAGGACGGGGAGCGAACGGCCGCTCTGCCGGGCCGCGTGCTCTAGCGGGCCGTGACGCCGGTGTCGTTGGTCGGCTCCTACGCCTAGGCGGCCGGTATACTCGCGGTCGCACGATCACGAGGCGCACAGCCCCGGCACACGACGAAATGGAGGGACGCATGAGCACGGCAAGCGAGGAGGCTCTCGTCGGCGTCATCGGCGGGTCGGGCTTCTACGAGTTGCTCGAGAACGCTCGCGAGGTGCGAGTGCACACGCCGTTCGGCTCGCCCAGTGACAGCTACTTCCTCGGCGAACTGGAGGGAGTGCCTGTGGCCTTCCTGCCGCGTCACGGGCGCGGCCACCGTATCAGCCCTACCGAGGTCAACTACCGGGCCAACGTCTGGGGCATGAAGAAGCTCGGCGTGCGCTATCTGCTCTCGGCCAGCGCGGTCGGCAGCTTGCGCGAGGAGTTGGAGCCGTTGCACCTGGTGGTGCCCGACCAGCTCTTCGACCGCACCAAGTCACGTCACAACACCTTCTTCGACCAAGGCATCGTCGTCCACATGAGTTTCGCTGACCCGTTCTGTGCCTACACCTCCCAGCAGCTGGTGACGGCCGGCCGTGCCGCAGGCGCCACGGTGCACGCCGGCGGCACCTACGTCTGCATCGAGGGACCTCAGTTCAGCACACGTGCCGAGAGCAACGTGTACCGTCAGCTGGGTTTCGACATCATCGGCATGACCAATCTGCAGGAGGCCAAGCTGGCGCGCGAAGCCCAGATCTGCTACGCGACCATGGCGCTGGTCACCGACTACGACGTGTGGCATGAGGCCGAGGGCGACGTGAGCTTGGAGCAGGTGCTGGAGAACGTCCGCCGCAACGTCGCTATGGCGCAGGCGATCGTCCGGCGGGTAGTGCCAAGTCTCGACTTGGAGCGTGACTGCAGCTGCCGCCACGCCATCGAATCCGCTGTCAACACTCCGGCCGAGCTCATCCCCATAACCACGCGGGAGCGGCTCGAGCTGTTGCTGGGCGACTATCTACGCTCCTGACAGGAAGCCGCGCGGAGAGCCGCGCGGACAGCCGCGCGCAGGGCCGCTCCTGGGACTACGGATGGTGCTGCGGGGGTGCACGGCTGGGTACTTCGGAGGCGTGCCGGTTTCGTGTAGTATGGCCCACTGGTGTCTGACGTCGGTGGGCCGCGTCCGCCGACGTGTGCGGTCGCAGGACCGCCTCTCTCGCTCCGCAACGGTGCGGCGAGCGCAGTCTTGCGCCCGCGCCGCCGTCCTATCCATGTCCTCTTAAGAGGGAAAGGAGTGCAGAGTGGGGAGCAATGTCCTCGTGGCGATCTCGTCGGCTACGTCTGCCACGCTGATCGCTATCATCTGTGGCCTCATCGCGGTGGCCTACGGGGTGCTGCTGATCATGTGGCTGCTGAAGCTGCCGGCCGGCAACGAGAAGATGCAGGACGTCGCCGGCGCCGTCCAGGAAGGCGCCAAGGCCTACCTTAACCGTCAGTACAGGACCATCGCCTACGTCGGTGTGGTCGTCGCCGTCATCATCTTCATCGCGCTTGGTGCTACGGACAAGGGCTGGGGCTTTGGGGCCAAGACCGCCATCGGCTTCGTCGTCGGCGCTGTCCTGTCAGCTGCAGCAGGCTACATCGGCATGATGGTCAGCGTACGCGTCAACGTGCGCACCGCAGAGGCTGCCCGCAGTGGTCTGGGGCCGGCGCTCAAGGTCGCCTTCCGGGGCGGCTCGGTCACCGGCTTGCTGGTCGTGGGTCTGGGCCTGCTCGGCGTCGCGGTGTACTACTGGATCACCGGCGACGTGGCTGCTCTCATCGGCCTGGGTTTCGGCGGTAGCCTCATCTCGGTGTTCGCCCGTCTGGGCGGCGGCATCTACACCAAGGCCGCCGACGTCGGTGCCGACCTGGTCGGCAAGGTCGAGGCGGGCATCCCCGAGGACGACCCTCGCAACCCGGCGGTCATCGCCGACAACGTCGGCGACAACGTCGGCGACTGTGCCGGCATGGCGGCGGACCTCTTCGAGACGTACGCCGTCACCGCCGTCGCCGCCATGCTCCTCGCCTTCCTCACGTTCAGCGTGAAGGCCGGAGCCGTGGCTATCGACCAGGGCGCCGTCATCGTGGCCAAGGGCGAGTGGGTGTTCGAGCCCGCCATCCTCTATCCGTTGGTGTTGGGCGGCGTGTCCATCATCGCCAGCGTCATCGGTACCTTCTTCGTCCGCCTCGGCAAGAGCAACAACATCATGAACGCGCTCTACAAGGGCCTGGCGGTGTCCGCGGTGCTGGCTATCGCAGCGTTCTACCCGGTCACCGAGTGGCTGTTGGGTGGCGCCAAGGCCGCGCTGTTCGGCGTGCCCAGCGTGTCGCGTCTCTTCTTCTGCGCGGTCACCGGCGTGGTCGTCACGGCCTTCCTGGTCGTCATCACAGAGTTCTTCACGGCCACGCGGTATAGCCCCGTCAAGAGCATCGCTGCCGCCAGCGTCACTGGCCACGCCACCAATATCATCCAAGGCCTTGCCGTGAGCATGCAGTCCACGGCTCTGCCCGTCATCGTCATCGGTGCCGGCATCCTGGTCGCTAGCCAGCTGGCCGGCCTGTACGGCGTCGCGGTCGCTGTCATGGCCATGCTCTCCATGACCGGCATCATCGTCGCCATCGATGCTTACGGCCCCATCACCGACAACGCCGGCGGCATCGCCGAGATGGCCGACATGCCCGAGAGTGTGCGTGCCATCACCGATCCTCTCGATGCCGTGGGCAACACCACCAAGGCCGTCACCAAGGGCTACGCCATCGGTTCGGCCGGGTTCGCCGCTCTGGTGCTCTTCGTGTCGTACACCTACGACCTCGAGGACAAGCTAGGCGCCGTCATCCCGTTCGACCTCAGTAACCCGTGGGTGCTCGTCGGCCTGTTCTTCGGCGGTATGCTGCCCTACCTGTTCGCTTCTATGTGCATGAAGGCGGTCGGTAAGGCCGGCGGCATGGTCGTCGAGGAGGTCCGCCGGCAGTTCCGCGAGAAGCCGGGCATCATGGAGGGCACCGAGAAGCCCGACTACGGGCAGACCGTGGACATCGTCACCCGGTCGGCGCTCCGACAGATGATGCTGCCGGCTGCCATCCCGGTGCTTGCGCCGATCGTGTTCGGCGTAGCGTTCTACACGCACGGCGCCGAGGTGCTTGGTGGCGTGCTCGTGGGCACCATCATCACCGGCATCTTCCTCGCTATCAGCATGACCAGCGGCGGAGGGGCGTGGGACAACGCCAAGAAGCTCATCGAAGACGGCGCGTTCGGCGGTAAGGGCAGTGATGCTCACGCCGCCGCCGTCACGGGCGATACGGTCGGCGACCCTTACAAGGACACGGCCGGCCCCGCCATCAACCCCATGATCAAAGTCATCAACATCGTCGCCCTGCTCGTCATCCCGTTCCTCCAGTGAGCAAGCAGGTGCGCTGAGCCATCGCGACGGCGCATATGCCCGCAGCGTGAAGTCGCGGGCTTCGTGGAGTGACGCGGCGCATGCATGGAGCGGCAGGTGCGCTGAGTCAGTGACACAGACCGGGGGCGGCTCGCAAGAGCCGCCCCCGGTCGCGTTCCACTCGCGAGTCTCCGCAGCTCTTTGCACTGTCTCTCCGTCATCTCTCGATCGCGTGGCCCGTCCGTCCCTGACGGTCGCAGTCGGTTGGCCGACACGGCGCTTGAAGGTGCAGGTGCCCGGTGCTAGCGTTGCGCGAGTTTTGTCCAGTAGAGAATCGTACGCTCGAGGCAGCGTTGGCGCGCACGATCGATCGCATCGTGGTCATACTCATCGCTCTGATGGGCGTGGCACTCATCGTGCGCGGCGTCTGGGGCGGGCTCATGCCCATCTCTGTGCAGCTCATCGCCGGGGTGGTGCTCGTGCTGTTCGCGGGCGTGCGCTGGAAGATGCTGTCGTGAGGACCGGCGTGGGCACTGCACACCAGCACCGCGAAGGACTATTCTTCAGCGGTGGGCGGAGAGCGCGGCGCAGCGGCGGGTCAGGCAGCCGTGAAGAAGCGGCCGCGGTGCGGGTCGTCAAGGCTCTGATGGAGGCGTAGGAAGTGGCGCGGCGGAGGTACACAGGGGCACTGCATGAGGCTGTGGGCGCCGCGGGGCTGTTTGGCATCGCCTACGGCTACCTCGGCGCTATCGTGTTCTGGGGCCTCGGCTTGGTCGCCCTGTGGGCGCTCGACGCCGGTCCGTTCGTCATCCTGCTGGCGGTGGTGGTGCTGGCGATCACCGCCGCGGTGTACGTGGAAGCCACCGCCGCGCTGCCAAAGGCGGGGGGCGTCGCGGGCTTGGCCACGCGCGGTCTCAACGATCTCCTCGGTTTCGCCGGCGGGTGGACCATCACGCTGGACCTCATCATCGTCACCGCTGCCGCAGCCTTCTCCTTGCCCTTCTATCTCAGCGTCTTCTGGCCGCGACTCGCCCACGCGCCCTACAACGTGCTCGTCGCTGTGGGCGTGCTGGTCGTCATCCTCATCCTCAATGTGATGGGGGTGAGCCGACTCATCCGCTCCACGTTCCTGGTGGCGGTCTTCTCGGTGCTCACCCAGGGGCTCCTCCTCATCCTCGGTCTCGTGCTGCTGCTGAAGCCGCGCTTCCTGCTGGCGGAGATAGACCTTGGCATCGCTCCCAGCTGGGGTCAGCTGGCCTATGCGCTGCCTTTGGCCGTCGCGCTGTTCGTGGGCATCGACGCGGTGTCCAGCATGGCTGACGAGGTGGCCGAACCGGGCAACGACGCGCCACAAGCGTCCAAGTTGTCGGTACCGCTGGCCGCGGTGTTGTTCGTGGGCCTGGCGTTCGTCGCCGTTTCCGCCCAGCCCATGCGCGCCGTCGAGGTGCCGGTCGATCCAGACACGGGGCTCACCGTTCCCGTACCCGTGAGCCGTGTGGGCGAGAGCCGCGTCTTCGTCCTTGCCGACCGACCGAGGACCACCGTCTGTGTCGACGTACAACGGGTAGACGGCAGGTGGGTCATCCCCGCGCAAGAGGTCACTGGGCCGGTGTTCGAACGTGACGGCCAGCCGGTCACTCGACTCTGGGGCACGCCGCTCGGCACCGTGTACCGCGACGATCCGGTGCAAGCTGTCGTGAAGGGTCTGCCGGCGAGCGTGTCCCGCCTTGAGCGCGGGCTGCGGCCATGGGTGGCCGCGCTCGGCGCGCTCGCACTGCTTTTCTCGGCCAACATGTCGTTCGGCGGCGCTGCGCGGGTCGTGCACAGTCTGGCGCGCAACCGCCAGCTACCGGCGCTGTTCGGCCGTGTGTACGCCGCGCGCATGACGCCGTACGTCGCCATGATCCTGGTGGGCATCGTGGCCACCGTCCTGGTCGCACCTGCCGACAGTGCCCTGCTAGCCGAGCTCTTGGGCTTCGGCTCGCTGCTGGCGTTCGCGCTGGCGCACGTGGCGGTGATCGCCCTGCGCTACCGGGAGCCGGGCCTGGCGCGTCCCTACTACGTGGGCGGCAACGTCCGCATCCGCGGCGCTTCGGTCCCTGTCGTCGCCGTCTGCGGCGCGGTGCTGTGTGTGGCGCTGTGGGTGGCCTTGGTGGCGACTCATCCCACAGGCCGTCTCGTCGGAGCGGCATGGCTGGCGTTCGGCCTAGTGAGCTACGTCATGTACCGCAAGGCGGCCGGTCACGGGCTGCTGCGGCCGCCCAGGGTGACGCACCTTCCCGCCAGCGCCGCTGTCGACATCGACTACAACCAGATCCTGGTGCCTGTGATCGGTTCCCGCCTCACCGACGAGATGATGGTCCTAGGCTGCCAGCTTGCCACCGAGAAGGCCGCGTCGATCGACGCTCTCTACGTGGTCGAGGTGCCCATGGAATTGTCCCTCGATGCACCGGAGGAGCGGCAGTTGAAGCGGGCGGAGAAGGTGCTCGAGCTCGCCGGCGCCATCGCCACCGAATTCGGCGTCGAGATGCGCTCTCACGTCGTGGTGGGGCGAAGCGCTGGTCGGGCCATCGTCGACGTGGCAGAGGAACGGCGGGCGGACGTGGTCATCCTCGGCGCTGTTCGCAAGCGGCGTCTTACCAACCTCGTGTTCGGCGACACCGTCAGCTACGTGCTCCGGCACGCTGCCTGCGAAGTGCTGGTCAACCTGGTGCCGGCGGACTATCCCATGGCGGGGTCGGCCGATGAGGCCGAGGAGTTGCTCGCGGCCCAGGACGATGCGGACGGGGGCAGCCTCGCCTCGCAGGGAAGGTGAGGACAACGTGTACGTGATCATCGCGGGGTGCGGACGCGTCGGCTCTAGCGTGGCCAAGGATTTGGCGGCAGAGGGCCACGACGTGACGATCATCGACGAGGACCAGGCAGCTTTCGAGCTTGTGGGAGCGGACTTCCCCGGCACGCTCGTGGTGGGCCAGGCTCTTGATTGGGATGTCATGCGAGAGGCTGGCATCGAGGGCGCAGACGCCTTCATCGCCTGCACAGACGGCGACAACACTAACATCGTCTGTGCCCAGATCGCGCAGAAGGAGTTCGAGGTGGTGTGCGCGATAGCGCGCGTCTTCGATCCTCAGCGTGCCGACTTGTTCGCCGAGGCCGGCGTGCGGACCGTGTGCCCCACACGGAACGCGCGCGACCTGCTGCTGGGCGCTGTGCACTCCTGCGATCTGCCCACTGGGGGGAGGTAAGCCATGTTCGTGGTCATCGTCGGCGCCGGAAAGGTCGGTCTGAACACCGCGCGCAGTCTTACCCACATGGGCCATGAGGTCATCGTCGTGGAGCAACGTCGGGCGCGGTACTCACTGCTGGAGCCCGAGTTGGAGGAGAAGATCCTCCTTGGTGACGGCACCGAGATCTACGTGCTCGAGAAGGCGGGCATAGGTCGTGCCGACATGGTGGTCGCAGTCACCGGCGACGACGAGGACAACGTCATCATCTCGCAAGTCGCCAAGCTCAAGTACCACGTGCCCAAGGTGGTCGCGCGGGTGAACAACCCGCGCAATCAGCCCACCTTCGACCTGCTGGGCGTAGATGCCAGCGTGTGCGCCGCGACCATGCTCATCTCCATGATCCAGCACGAGCTTCCGGTACACAAGTACGTCCCCCTGCTCACACTCAAACGCGAGAACGTGGAGTTGGTCGAGCTGGAGGTCAGCGAGGACTCACCGTTCGCCAACCGCAAGATCGAGGACATCGATCTCCCCGACGGGGTGCTGCTCATCGCTATCCTGCGGGGCGGTGACTCGCTCCTGGCGCGTGGCCACGAGCGGCTGTTGCCCAACGACTACGTGCTGTGCCTGGTGGAGCCAGGCGGCGAGAAGCGGCTCATCTCCATCTTCCTGCCCAGCGAGCGTCCCGAGGACGTGCAGGCCGAGACGGGCATCGACATGATCACTGAGTAGACATGCGCGTGCGCTCGTTGGGAGGACTGCTGTGAAGTGCGTGGTCATAGGGGCTGGAGTGCTGGGCTTCAATGTGGCGCGCAAGCTCTCGGAAGAGGGGCACGACGTGGTCGTCGTGGACCAGACCGAGGAGGACCTGCAGCGGATCCGCGAGATGCTCGACGTGGGCATCGTGGAGGGCATGGGCAGCAGCCCACGCGTGCTGCGGGAGGCTGGGCTGCACTCCGCTGACATGCTGGTGGCGGTCACCGGCAGTGACGAGACGAACATCGTCGCGTGCCTCATCACCGAGACACTGCATCCCGACACCATGCGGGTCGCTCGTCTGCGCGACCCAGCCTACCTCGGGGCCGAGGGCATCATCGACAAGAGCTCACTGAGCATAGACCTGGTCATCAGCCCCGAGCAGGAGATCGCCGAGGCGGTGCTGCAGCTCGCTGGCACGCCGGGCGCCTCAGATGTCCTTGAGTTCGCGGATGGGCGCGTGCGCGCAGTAGGAGTCAAGGTGCCTTCCGAATCGCCACTTGCCGGACGCCCGCTGGCCGACCTCGCCGGGCGCACGCACGAGAGGTTCCTCGTGGCCGGTGTCTACCACCAGGAGATGGTGAACGCGCCCAGCAGCAGCACGCCTATCCAGCCGGGCGACACGCTCTTCGTGGTGGGTACACCCGGGGCCGTGCGTCACATCATGACGCGGCTCGGCAAGACCTGGGTGCGTACCCGCCACGTGGTGATCTTCGGCGGCGGGCGCCAGGGCGCGTACATCGCCCGCCACCTCTCATCTACCGGCATCCACACCAAGATCATCGAGAAGGACCGCTCGCGGAGCGAGGCGCTGGCGCAGGAGCTAGGTGACACGATCGTGCTGCACGGCGATGGCATGGACCAGCGGCTCCTTGACGACGAGGGAGTGGGTCGGGCCGAGCTGTTCGTGGCTGCCAGCGAGGACGAGAAGGAGAACGTGTTCTCGGCGCTGTTGGCCAAGCGCCTCGGAGCGCGGCGTGTAGTGGCGCTGGTCAGTAGCCCCGAGTACATCCCGTTCGCACACCGTACAGGCGTCGACGTCGTGCTGAGCCCCATGCTCGCTGCCCTCGGGCCGGTCCTGCAATTCGTGCGCCGTGGCGAGGTGCTCTCGGTGCGCACTCTGCGAGAGGGTCTGGTCGAGGGCATCGAGTTCATCGCTCTGGAAGACTCCGAGATCGTCGGCCTTCCACTCGCGTTGCTGCACATGCCGCGCGGCTCGCTGGTGGGTGCCGTCGTTCGCAACGACGAGGTCATCGTCCCTCACGGCGAGACGGTGATCCAGGCCGGCGACCGCGTCGTGTTGTTCACGCGGCCGTACCTCGTCCCGCGTCTCCAGCGCCTGGTCTCCGGGGACTGACGACACGTCCCCAGCTGTCATGGACCGTCGTTCGCATTCGCCGGACACGCTGCTTGCCGCTCTGGACCTGGCGGGTCCACTGCAGCGCGTGGGGTACCTCCTCAGCAGCTTGATCCTGGGCTTCTCAGCAGCACTGCTGGTCCCGTTAGGGGTGTCGTTGGGCTACTCCGAGAGCGAGCCTTCGGAGGCCTTCGCCTACACCATCATGATCGGCGTGGTCGTCGGCACCATCGGCGTCGTGGTGCTGCATACCGACATGGCTGGTCTGAGCCGTCGCGAGGGGTTCGCTGTCGTTGGACTGGGCTGGGGGGTCCTCTGCGGCCTAGGATGTCTGCCGTTCGCCTTCGCCGGCACGCTGAGTCCCATCGACGCGTGGTTCGAGTGCGTCAGTGGTCTCAGTGGCACCGGCGCCAGCGTCATCGCTGACGTCGAAGTGCTACCACATGGCATCCTGTTCTGGCGCAGCTTCACCCACTGGCTGGGCGGCATGGGGTTCGTGGTGCTGTACATCGCCCTGTTCCCGCTCTTGGGCGTGGGTGCTATGCAGCTGTACCAAGCCGAGGCGCCAGGCCCTGACAAGGACCGCATGACGCCGAAGATCCGCGACACCGCTAAGATCCTCTGGCTCATCTACCTGGGCCTGTCGGCCGGCCTGCTCATCCTCCTGCTTGCGGGTGGCATGGACTGGTTCGACGCTGTCTGCCAGACGTTCGCGGCCATAGGCACCGGCGGATTCTCCACCAAGAACGCCAGCATCGGCGGGTTCCACAGCGCCTACGTGGAGTGGGTCATCATCGCCTTCATGTGGCTGGCTGCCACCAACTTCGCTCTGCACTGGGCGGTGCTCACCGGCAAGCCCGGGAAGCTGCTGCGCAACCCCGAGTGGCGGTTCTTCAGCAGCATCCTGGTGGTGTTCAGCGCCATCGTCACCCTCTTGATCTGGGCGACTACGGACGCCTCGTTCGGCACCGCGTTGCGCAACGCGGTGTTCACGATGACCTCCATAGGCTCCACCACCGGCTTCGCCACCGGCGACTATGAGCGCTGGGCCCCGCTGGCACAGTTCCTTGTCTTCTTCCTGCTTTTCATGGGCGGTTCAGCGGGTTCCACTGCCGGCGCCATGAAGGCCGTGCGAGTGCAGCTGCTGCTCAAGCACGCCTGGGCGCGCCTGTTCTACGTGGTACACCCGCGCGCAGTAGCTCCGCCGCGACTGGGCGACAGGGTTGTCAGCTCACAGGTGATGCAGGGCGTGCTTGGCTTCATCGGCCTCTACCTGACGACGTGGGTAGTGGCCACCGCCGGCATGTCCCTGGTGGGCCTCGACTTCGCCACGGCTGCCTCGGCGGTGGCTACCTGTATGGGCGGCGTTGGTCCCGGCCTGGGGGACGTGGGACCCTTCGACAACTACGCTTGGATACACCCAGCCGGCAAAGGCCTGCTCACGTTCTGCATGTTGGCAGGCCGCTTGGAGCTGTTCGCCGTCCTTCTCTTCATCACACCCAGCTACTGGCGACGCTGAGCGGCTCCCACAGGCGACGCTCAGCTCCTTTTCGGGTGGCGCTCATCGCCTTCCCCCGCCAGGCTGAGCACGTCTTCCGTCTCACACTGGCCGACGACGGTTGACCACATAGGCGCGCCCGTCTAGCATACTCAGGCTCTCAGCGCCCCGTCGCGGGCGCCAAGTGCCTCGGTGGCGAGGTAGCTCAGTTGGTAGAGCACATGACTGAAAATCATGGTGTCGC
>CAYMTC010000010.1:8637-15778 GCA_964393265.1 uncultured Thermoleophilia bacterium | reverse complement strand
TGCATGCGCGAGCCGAGGAACGTGCGCAGCAGGAAGTCGACCAGCGGCGCGTTCAGTAGCCCGAGCACAGTCTCGATCGACAGCCAGTCGACAGTAGGCCTAATCACCGGTGTCTTGTCGCTGAAGATGCACCCACTCGGCACGAGACGTACACGCAAGTAGCTCGCCACCCTGTTCCACGTCACGCCGGCGCGGCCCCAGAGATGCTCGTTCTGAAGGCGCGGCTTACGGTGCGACTGCCGCTGGTTCGCCCGGGTACGCAGGAGGGTTACCGCCTCGGGCGACCAGTCGATGACGATGGGGTTCTCACGTCGCCAGCGGGCGCCGCCGCCTTCGTCGCTGTCATCGCCTTTCTCGAACGGCACCCAGAAGTCCGGACCGGTGATGCCGGCAGCCTTCTCCTGTTCGGTCAACTGTCCGTTGTGAACATGTTCCGCAGGTGCCACGCGAATGAGTCCACTCTTAGGCCAGCCAAGGTCGCGCGGCTCGTACTCCTGCGCCAACGCGACGAGCGCATCGTCGCGCGCAAGCCCAGAGGAGCGCAGCTCCCGGTAGCGCGCGGCGGGGCCCGTGCGTGCCAGCACCGCTGTCTCGTACTCCTGTTGGCGCGGCCGCACTTCCTCCGCTTCGCGAGAGCCCTCGACAGCGGCAAGGAAGCGCCGATCATCGGCAGTCGCCAGGCCTTGACCGCCCTCGCAGACAAGCCCGAGCTGCACGAACCCGGCGCGTTCTAGCTCCGTCGTCAGTGCCCCGTCCTGCTCGGCTTGGCGCTTCCAGCGATCGAGCCGGCGCGTCTCCGAGAAGACGGCGAAGTCCAGCCCGTCGTCGCTCTGCCAGCGCCGCAGCCGGTCCCAGAACGCGCAATGCTCGAAGCAGCCGATGAGCGTCAGGGCAGGTGGGCTGGGGCGGAACAGCGGCCGGTGCGGCAGCCGGCCGTAGTGGCCGCGGTCGACGACCCACAACTCGCTCGTCCGGCCGGCGACCTCGCTGCCTAACGGGTAGAACTCCTCACGGGTCGATTCCGGCTTGGATGCGGCTACCAGGTCGGCGGGTGGGCGGCCATGGTTCTCCACCCAGCGCACAGCACCCGCTGCTTCAGCACATTTCTCGGCTACCACGACACCGCCGTTGACCGCCTTGCCCTCAAAGCAGCGCGTACGCGCCATCGTCAACAGGCGTACTCCCTGAGTGGGCGGGTCGGTCAGCCGCAGCCGCAGATCGGTCGCATCGAGGCTGGTGAAGATGGAGTCGTTGAAGATCATCGAGAGCACACCGCCGTCTCGGCTGAGCTCCAGCGCTCGCTGGGCGAAGTGCAGCATGAGGTCGTACGTGCGCCCGTAGTGCAGCTCGAGGTCCCGGCAACGTGTCGATGAGAGCCGCTGCTTGACCTCCTTACGGCCCACATAGGGCGGATTCATGATGACCACGTCCCAGCCGCCCTCGCGAGCGATCGTGGGCGCGTGGAAGGCCGGCAGGAACAGCGGGAAGACGCGGTCCCGCGTGGTTGCGAACGCCGCCCGCATGGCAGTCAAGTCCTCGGCCGCCTGAGCGCCCTTGGCCTTGGTCTCGCCCTTGGCCGACTCCCGTTGCAGCCGTGCGTTCTCGTCGGCGAGCGCGAACACGTCGTCGACGAACGCATCCTCCAGTGTGGCCAGCTGCTCTCTCAAGCGAGCCTTGTCCTGAGGGTCGGAGGCCTCGAAGTACAGCTCCCGCAAGTCCCTGAGTCGTCGCGGATCGGGAACATCGACACCCAGGGTGAGTGCTCCCTCACGGGTGTGCTGGATCTCCACGCCACCGACGAAATCGCAGAGCGAATCCGCACACACTGTGCGGTACTCCAGGTTCGGCAGCGGGTGGACGTTGTCGGCGCGCTCTTCGACGAGCAGCGAGAGCCAAAGTCGGAGCCGACAGAGCTCGACCGCCGTGGGGTTGATGTCCACCCCGAACAGCGAACGCTCGATGGCGTCCCACTTCCAGCGCCACACCTCGTCGTCGCCGGGCGCAGTGCCGGTGAGCGCCTCATACGACAGACTGCGCAACCTACTCAGCTCACTCATCATGCCCAGGAGGAAGGCTCCCGAGCCCACAGCCGGGTCAAGGACGCGAATACCAGCGGCAGCGTCGTCGATGCGCCTGGCCAGCTGCTGCGCCCGTGGCCGCGAGTCCTCCGCGAGCTCCACGAGTTGTTCGTCGTCAGTCAACAGTCGACGTACGCCATCCTCGGCCAGACCCACGTGGCGCTGAAGGTAGGGCACCAGGGCTTCACGGCACATGAACTGCACCACCGGCCGGGGTGTGTAGACCGTGCCCTCGCGCTTGATCTCGTCTTCCGAGATCAGGTTCTCGAACACCTTGCCCAGCATCTCGGGGTCGACGGCGACCTCGACCTCGTCGGCGGCCTCCTCTGAGATGGTGAACGTCCAGCCATCCAGAAAGCCCAGCAACCCGTCATCCAGGCTGAACACACTGTCTGGCAGAGGCAGTGAGACCGCGCCGTAGTGGCGCTCGAACAGGCCGCCGTTGAGGAACGGGACATCGAGATGTGCGGCATCCCCCTGACGCAACGACTTTGGCAACGCGAGCGCCTCGTAGAAGAGCGGTTCCAGCACGCTCTGGTAGTAGGGCGAGGTGCGGCGTGCGCGGAAGCGATGACTCAGCCATGCGCGATCGCCCTCCAGCAGCCCTTTACGCTGGAGGAAGTAGCAGAACAGGACCTGCGTGAGCAGCCTCAGCGCGACGCGCTCCGGGCCCCCTGCTGCCGCGATGCCATCGGAGATTTGCCCACCGACTCCGGCGAGCCTGGTGACCTCGGCCAACAGGCGTTGATGGTACTTACTCAGGCCCTTGTAGAAGCGCTTCGTGACTCGCTCGACATCGAGCGCTGCATCGATACGCTCCTGCGTGCCTCCGGGATCGCTCGCATCCCACCAAAGCTCATTGATGACCTCTACGTCGTGGCGAGTGGGGTTTGCTACATCGACGTGCAGCTTGGCGACCGAGACGGCGCCGCTGCCGTGCGGGATGAGCCGCGGACGCAGGACGATGAACTCCGACCAGCTGCCGGTGCCGTCGACACCCAGTACGGCCAGCGGGGTGTCGTGGAACTCGTCGACCAGCCTGCGACCGAGACGGCGCAGTGAGCGCGGGCGCTCGTGCAGTTCGGCGATCAGGACACCATAACCACGATGGCTTTGGCGCGCGGTCCACACCCGCATGGGGGTGCCAGGGAGGCTGAGATAGCCCTCCTCAAGGGGTTGTGGCGACGCATCGTAGCCAAGCGGCCTCAGGAGGACATCGACGGCGGCCTGCGCGGAGCGCACGCCATGCAGCATCGGCTGGCTGACACGGAGATGCGACATCGACGACCCCCTCCCGAGCAGTTGCACCCTAGTCTACTACCGTCACAAGACAGATTGAGATGCGGGGACTCAATCTCGAAAGCCGCAACTGCTGAGCCAAGCGTGAATACGGAAGCCGCCAACACCCTATGCTTGACGAGGCAAAACCGTCCCGGTGCTAGCTGTGGCAATCCTATCGCGACCTCGAGTCCGCATGTGCGGCACGCGTGCGTGTTGCGGCCACCCTCTCCCGATCGCGTCGAGTGTCCCAACCGAGCCCTTTCCTCGCCTTCGTGGGGGCCTTGTCGTCGTCGGTCTGGGGAGCGTAGTGCCAGAAGTTGATGGGACCGGCGCCCGCCGGCGACCACAGGTACCATCGCTCCCGAAACGACACTCCAAGTCGACGCTCCCGACACCTGTTGAGCAAGTGAGAGATGACCGCGAACCTCTCCGTGTCTTTCCGGCTGACCTTGACTTTCGGTGTCTCGGAATCGAAGAGCGATAGCTGACCCGACGCCGCCTCATGGAGACGCTGCATGACCGCCGCTCGATCGCGAGTGTACGGCGCCATTCCCGCAAAGAGGTCCGCGAGTTGACACAACGGGTGCTCGTGGGATCTCACGGGCCTGAGACTCCCCACCTCGAAACGCTCGCATTGAGACCAGTCACTCAGAAGCGTCATGATGCGACGGCTCTTCGGCCTCCCCGCATGATCGAGACAGCTCCCAAGTCTCGCCCAGTCGATGCTCACCTGCTCGTCTGGGCGCAGATGCCACTCGCTGCCGCTGGTTTGCAGTCTCATGACATATCTATGTAAGTGATAGTACATACGTTCGTAGTTGCGGGTATCGTCCCGCCGCGCAACAGCATGGCGGCGGTCGTGCACGTCCCACGTCAACACATCCACCCTTCCGCCACTCGGTAGCACAGCGTCGAAGAGGATGTCGAGGAACTCGATCGCACACCCGCCTTCACGCTCACCTTTGAGCTGCGACCAATGGAGTTCGCGCATGCCATGAGCCGCGACGATGCCTGACAACGTCGTTTCCACAGGCACGACCCGCTCCGCCGAAAGCGACACGGTCGCGATGCTGCGGAATCTGCCGGCGTTGTAGCGGCTCTCGTCGGAGAACGCGGCAAACCGGGGCGGCAGCGTATTCACAGGCGTGCCCCGGCGGGGCTAGGGCGGTCCCGCGCGTCCAGCAAGCCCGCCCTCAGCCGCACTTGCTGTAGCCGCAGGCCCGGCAGACGACGCAGCCGCCCTCGTGCTCGATGGCGCCGCCGCAGTCGGGGCACGCTCCCTGCGCCACATCGACCAAGCTGAGCTGCGGCTCTGGTGCGCCGGAGCCGGCGGCCCCCTTGACGTAGCGCCGCTCCAACGCCTTGGCGATGGCGTCGGCGCACGAGGTGACGGCGTTGGGCCCTACGCCGTAGGGCACGTGGCAGCGGATGCCCTTGAGCTGTTCGACGATCTCGGCCGGCGTAGCGCCCTTCTTGAGGGCCAGCGAGATGAGCCGGCCGAGCGCCTCGGTGTTGGAGGCGGCGCAGCCGCCCGCCTTGCCCATGTTGGCAAAGACCTCGCGGGCACCGTACTCGTCGTCATTCATGATGACGAACAGCTTGCCGCAACCCGTCTCTATGCGCTCGGTCTCGCCGGTGAGCATGCGCGGCCGTGCGGGACGCGTCACGGCAAGCCCTGCCCGCGGGTCCTTTGGCTTCTTCTTGCCCACGTTGAGGACCTGCTCCTCGCGACTGCCGTCCCGATAGATGGTGACGCCCTTGCAGCCCAGGCGATACGCCATGAGGTAGACCTTCTCGACGTCGTCGACGGCGGCATGGTTGGGGAAGTTCACCGTTTTGCTGACGGCGTTGTCGGTGTGCCGCTGGAACGCCGCTTGCAGCTTGACGTGCCACTCGGGCGAGATGTCGTGCGCGGTCACGAAGATGCGCCGCCAGTGGGCTGGGATCTCGTCGATGTGCGCCACGGTGCCTTCGTCGGCGATACGCTTCATGAGCGCCTCGCTGTAGAAGCCCTCACGCCGGGCGACCTCTTCGAAGTACGGATGCACCTCGAGCATCTCATCGTCGTCGAGCACCTTGCGACGCACGTAGCTGACGGCGAACAGGGGCTCGATGCCGCTGGAGCTGTTGGCGATGATACTGATGGTGCCGGTGGGGGCGATGGTGGTACGCGTGGCGTTGCGCACCCGCAGGCCCTGCGGTGTGTCGTACACCGAGCCCTCGAAGTTGGGGAACACCCCGCGCTCGGCGGCCAACTCCACCGACGCCTTGGCCGCCTCATCGTCGATGAGACTCATGAGCCGCTCACCTACCGCCAGCGCCTCGTCTGAGTCGTAAGGGATGCCGAGATGGAAGAGCAGGTCGGCGAAACCCATGACGCCGAGCCCTATCTTGCGGTTGCCGCGGGTCATCTCGGCGATCTGCGGCAGCGGATACTTGTTGACGTCGATGACGTCGTCGAGGAAGCGCACCGCGGTGCGCACGATGCGCCCGAGGTGGTCGTAGTCGATCTGCCCGTCGTGGACGACGGTGGCCAGATTGATGGACCCGAGGTTACAGGACTCATACGCCAAGAGCGGCTGCTCACCGCAGGGATTGGTGCTCTCTATGTCGCCCAGGTGTGGCGTGGGGTTGTGGGCATTGATGCGGTCGATGAAGACGATGCCCGGATCGCCGTTCTTCCAGGCGAGCGTGACCATGCTCTTGAACACCTTGCGGGCGTTGAGGTGACTGACCGTCTCGCCCGAGCGTGGGTTGACCAGAGGGTAGTCGGCGTCATGCTCCACCGCGTCCATGAAGGCGTCGGTGACAGCCACCGAGATATTGAAGTTGTTGAGCCGGTCGTCGTCCTGCTTGGCGGTGATGAACTCGAGGATGTCGGGGTGGTCGACGCGCATGATGCCCATGTTGGCGCCGCGGCGCGTGCCCCCCTGCTTGATAGTCTCGGTAGCCGCATCGAACACGCTCATGAAGCTGAGCGGACCACTGGACACGCCTTTTGTGGAGAGCACGACGTCGTTCTTGGGGCGGATGCGGCTGAAGGCGAACCCGGTGCCGCCGCCGCTCTTGTGGATCAGGGCGGTGTTCTTGATGGCCTCGAAGATGGAGTCCATGGAGTCGCCCACGGGCAGCACGAAGCAGGCGGCGAGCTGGCCCAACTCCTTGCCAGCGTTCATGAGCGTGGGGCTGTTGGGCAGGAACTCGAGTGACGTCATGAGCTGGTAGTAGGCGTCCTCCCACTCCTTGACCGGAGCGGCAGGGTTGTACAGCCGTTCTGCTTGGGCGATGGCATGCGCCACCCGATGGAACAGCTCCTCCGGGGTCTCTAGCAACTCGCCGGTCTCGCCCTTGCGCAAGTAGCGCCGCTGCAGCACTTTCAGCGCGTTGGGCGACAGCTCGATGACCCTGCTCTCCATGATGGCTCCACCCCTTCAGCGTGTTGGACCACCCTCGGTCCGTGCACCCTACGTCGTCGTTGTCCCCGCCCCGGCGGCCGCCCTGCCAGCCCAGCCGCTACGCCTGCTGCGATGCGGACTACACCGCCGCCGGCGTCCAGTCCGCGTCTCGCGGCACCAGCTCCCCCTGACCGTCCAGCGCCGGCACGTGCTGCTCGAGCCGGCGCAACTCCTCCTGGAACTCCTCCACGTCCTCGAACTGACGGTAGACCGAGGCGAAGCGCACGTACGCGACCTTGTCGAGGTCGCGCAGCAGACGCAGCGCCTGCTCGCCGATGTGGGCCGAGGTCACCGGCTGGCCGGGAGACTCCCGCAGCCGGCCCTCGA
>CAYMTC010000010.1:0-8627 GCA_964393265.1 uncultured Thermoleophilia bacterium | reverse complement strand
CTCGGCCAGCCGTTCGAGACGGTCGAGCGGTATGTCGCGCTTGACACACGCGCGGGCCAGTCCGCGCACGAGCTTGCCGCGGTCGAAGACCTCCTGGTGACCGTCGCGCTTGACCACCGCCAGCGGCATCTGGTCTCTGCGCTCGTAGGTGGTCCAGCGCCGTTGACAGCGCAAGCACTCGCGCCGGCGGCGCACCGCGTCGCCGGCCTCTGACTCGCGTGAGTCCACGACCCTGTTCTCGTCGCTGTCGCAGAACGGACACCGCATACCGGAGACACCTCTCCCACAAGATGTTGTGTTTCAGGAAGCGCCCATCACCAATATAGACCATTCGCCGGCCGACGCAAGGCCCCTTGTCACACGTCGTTTCTCCTGCCGCGACAAGGGAATAGCAGCAGTCCGCCGTACTCTGCGGCAAATGCTAGTGGGGCAGAGTCTCACCTTCTAGTAGAGACTTACTGTCTGCCCGACAGTCGCCTCCCTAGGCCGCGCGCGCCGCCCATGCTCGCCGCCCCGGGCCGCGCGCGACGCCCGCACCCGGCGCCCCGGGCCGCGCTCGACGCGCGGCCACCGTATAATCTGTGCGTGCACTCGGTAGACCCCACCGCCGCAGCCCATCCCAGCGCCTTGCCGCAGTCAGCGGCGCAGCGGCGCACGGTCATCCTGCCTACGTACAACGAGCTGGAGACGCTTCCGCTCACCGTAGAGCGCGTGCTCCACGTCTCAGATGCGCACCAGCTCGGGCTCACCATCCTGGTGGTCGACGACGCCTCTCCAGACGGCACCGGCCAGCTCGCCGATCGCATAGCCGCCCAGGAGCCGCGCGTGGAGGTGCTCCACCGCGCCGCCAAGGAAGGCTTGGGCAAGGCCTACATCGCCGGGTTCCGCCGTGAGCTCCAGGCCGGCGCCGAGCTGCTGATCGAGCTCGACGCCGACCTCTCGCACGATCCTAGCTACCTGCCACAGATGATCCGCTTGGCAGAGGGCGACGCGGACGTCGTCCTCGGATCCCGTTACGTCCGTGGCGGCGGCGTCGCGGGCTGGGGGCCCGGGCGGCGGCTCATCAGTCGGGGAGGATGCCTCTACGCGCAGCTCATCCTGGGCCTGCCCTACCGCGATCTCACAGGCGGCTTCAAGTGCTTCCACCGACGTGTGCTCGAGACATTGGACCTCGACAGCATAGGCGCCGCCGGCTACGGCTTCCAGATCGAGACGACCTATCGGGCCCACCAGGCAGGCTTTCGCATCGTCGAGATGCCGTTCGTGTTCGTCGACCGGCGCGTCGGGCAGTCCAAGATGACCGGCGGCATCGCGCTCGAGGCCGCCCTCATGGTCTGGCGGCTGCGTCTCGGCGCCCGTGGCCGAGCATGAGAAGCCAGGCGCCGTGACGAGCATCATCGCCATCGACGTGGGCGCCGGTACGGCCGACATCGTCGTCCGCGACACAAGCCAGCCGCCCGAGAACTCCGTCAAGCTCGTGGTGCCGTCACAGACACAAGTCGTGGCCGCGCACGTGCGCCGAGCCACCGCGAACCAAGCCGCGGTGCTCCTAGCCGGCCCCACCATGGGGGGCGGCGCCAACACTCGCGCCATGAAGGCGCACACCGGCGCCGGCCTGCCGTTCCTCGCCACGCAGTCGGCGGCGCGCACCTTCGACGACGATCTCGACGCGGTCCGTGCACTGGGTGTCCAGATCGTCGGCGACGACGAAGCACAGCTTCTCGCCAGGCGCGGCAGCGTTTCTAGCGGGCGGGGTCAACGACCACTCGTCGCGCTGCCTTCGGGCGACGTGGACGCGCCGGCGCTGCTGCAGGCGCTCACCGCGCTCGGCGTGCCGACACACTTCGACGCCGTCGCCATCGCCGCACAAGACCACGGGTTCTGCCCCGGCAGCTCCAACCGGGTCTTCCGCTTCGCCATGTGGGAGCGCGCCGTGCGCGACGGCTGCGCGCTGGCCGATCTCTTCTCGCTCACGAGCGCGCGCTCCGCCGTCGCGGCCAACGGCGGCGCCGACATCTGCCAGGACACCCCCCAGCAGGTCATCCCGGCCCCGCTCACTCGACTGCGTGCCGCCGCCGCCTGCGCGGCCGCCCTCGTCCCCTCCGTCACCCAGGAGGACGGTGGCGACGTGCCGCTCTTGGCCGGTGACACGGGGCCGGCCGCGCTCCTCGGCGCCCTCACCGACACGGGCCTCGCCCCAGCCCAGGACGCTAGCGGCCACGGCGCGTGGCAGACGCCCGTCGCTGACCGCCCGCCGATCATGGAACGCGAGCTGCGCGCCCGTGAGGCGGCTTCCCGTGAGGCGGCAGCCCGTGAGGAGGCTGCGCGCGAGGTGGCCCCCCGCAAGGTGACCTCGCGACGAGGCGGTGACGCCGTGCTCCTCAACGTGGGCAACGGGCACACCATCGCCGCCGTCGCCCACGAGGGCCGCCTCGCCGGCGTGTACGAGCACCACACCGGGCTGCTGGACGCCGCCAAGCTCGAGGACCACCTCCGGCGTTTCCTCGCAGGCAAGCTGCCCAGCGAGGAGGTCAGGCAGGACGGCGGTCACGGCGCGGTACTCCTGGCGGTGCCGTCTGCGCATACCCCCCTCCTCGTGACCGGCCCTAACCGTGCGCTGCTGACCAAGACTCGGCTCTCGTTCACGTACGCCGCTCCTTGGGGCGACATGATGATCACCGGCGCGGTCGGCCTCTTGGAGGCCCTGGCAGCGCGGCTAGGACGGCCCCTCGCCGAACTCTAGGCAGGCTGAAGAGCCTGCTTCTGACGACCGTCTCAGGCGCGAGACGTAAGCCGCTGCGGGAGAAGCGAGGCGGGAGCCAGTCGCCCCGAACCTGTCCGTCACTTGCTCTATTGACTGCAGAACTACCGCCTTTTACAGGTACTTCGTCGCACTGGTCGGCTGGTCTCGATGACCGCTCGGAAGGTCCACGGACCACGGACGCGCGCGCGCGGAGCGCTCAACGGGCCGCCGGCCGGCCGTGGCTCGGGATGACAGGCCGCTGAACGACCTGCTAGCATGCGCCAACGCACCAAAGTGAGAGCGTAGGCACGCCCGGGACGATCCGTTCCCTCTCCCCACTAAGCAACGTGACCCGCGTGCGCGCCCACAGGGTGTGAAAAGGCCTGGCGGCCCACAGACCCACCCTTCTTCCCGTCTCACATCCCCTGTGTGTCTGCCATGCCCGTACGTGCAGGCAACGAAAGGAACCATGTGAAACGCGCGCTCGCACTCACGGTCTTGACGCTCCTCGCCGCCGGCCTCCTCTCAGTGGCCGTACCGGCTCTGGCGGCCACCTCGCCCGACACAGCGGCACAGAAGCGGGCCATCACTTGGGAGAAGCGCGCCAAGCGCGCACGGCGTCACGCCCGCCAACACGCCCGCTTCCTCGGTAAGCGACTGCCGGCCCGCCTTGCCCGCACCATCGCCCGACCGGTCAGGACCGACGGCTCGCGCCTCACCGTGCAGGACTGGACGTCCTACGGTGATGCCCGCAAGCGTGAGACCAAGGCGCTGCAGCGGTACATCCGTGCCACCTGGCGGCAGATCCGCAAGCCCCGCCGCATCCGGAGCGCCGCCAGCTGGCTTCCCCTCCTCAAGCACGAGGGTTGGCCAACAAGCCAGCTCAGCATGGCCCTCAGGGTCATCCGTCGCGAGTCCGGCGGCAATCCTGACTGCGTCGGCTCGGGCGGCTACTACGGTCTCTTCCAGATCTCACAGTCGTTCAGTAGAGGACGCTGGAATCTCTGCAACCCGGTGATCAACGTGCGCGTAGCCAAGCAGTTGTTCAGCCGCCGCGGCTGGCAACCCTGGGCCTCGACCGCGTATTGACCGACGACGGGGCCGGCGCAGCCGCACCCCGGAGCATGGTCAACGGCCGGTGTGGCGAAGCGCCCACGGCGGCGTAGCGTCACCGGTCACTGACCGACGACGGGGCCGGCGCAGCCGCTCCTCGGAGCATGGTCAACGGCCGGTGTGGCGAAGCGCCCACGGCGGCGTAGCGTCACCGGTCACTGACCGACGACGGGGCCGGTAACGATGGTCGGTTTAGCCATATACCCCACGGGGTATCAGATGCTCAGCGACCCCCCCTTGTCGCCCCACTAGAAAGGCCGCCTCCCCCCTAGGCGGCCTTTCTTCTTGCACATACGCGGGACGTGGCCGGCAGACGGCGACCGCACTACAAGGTCGCTACGCTCCGGATGGCGACATCTCTGGCAGAGAGCTCCCACTCGCGGACCGCCGTCGTCGGCGGGGCTGTATCGAGGCAACGAACAGGATAGCCTGGACTCTATGGACAGGGTCGAGATCCTCTTGATGCTCGTGGTGGCATTCGCATCGGCACGAGTCCTCGGTCGCCTGGCCGAGCGGCTCAGCCTGCCGGGCGTGATCGGCGAACTGATGGCCGGGGCGATCTTGGGTCCTCAGCTCATCGGCTTCCTGCACCCGAACGAGCTGTTCGACGCGCTGGCCGAGCTCGGCGTGATCCTGCTGCTCTTCATGGCGGGCCTGGAGACCCACATCCGCCAACTCATGGCGGTCCGCCGCTCAGCCATCGGAGTGGCCGGCTGGGGAGCGCTCTTCCCCTTCCTCGCAGGCGTCGGCACCTCGTTCGCCCTCGGCTACGGGCTAGCGGAGGCGTTGTTCGTAGCGACCGCACTGATGGCCACGTCGGTAGGCATCACCGTGCGCGTGCTCCGCGACCTTGGCATCCAGGGTCGCAAGTCGGTACGCATCATCCTGGCGTCGGCGGTCCTCGACGACATCCTTGGCCTTCTCACGCTCGTCGTAGTCACCGCATTAGCGCTCGGCCGCGCCAACTACTTCGAGATCGTCCTCCTGACGGTCGAGGCGGTCACCTACATCCTGTTCGTGTCGCTCATGGGCCCCTGGGCGGTCAACCGCCTCTCCAGCCTGCTGCGCAAGCTGCCAAAGAACACGCTCTTCGAGCTCAGCGTGGTCTGGATGCTGTCGCTCTCACTGCTCGCCGAGTTCATCGGTCTGGCGGCCATCGTCGGCGCCTTCCTGGCCGGATTGGTGATGTCAGACCTCAAGGAACACGTGCAACTGGAGGAGCAGTTCCAGCCGCTGGCTTGGTTCTTCGTGCCGTTCTTCTTCGTGCTGATGGGCTCGTTCATCGACTTCGCCGCGTTCGCCCAGCCGATGGTCCTGGTCGCCACCGTCGCCTTCACCGTGCTGGCGATCGTGACGAAGTACTACGGGTCGCGGCTGGGGGCCGCGCACGAGGGCCGCCAGATCGCGCGGGAGGTAGGGGTCGGCATGATCCCCAGGGGTGAGGTGGGTATCGTGGTCGCTGGCGTGGCCCTGTCCACCGGCGCCATCGGCGACGACGTCTACACCGCGGTCGTGGGTATGGTCGTGCTGACCACGTTCATCTCGCCGTTCCTCATGAAGGTGGTCTACGTCCGCCCCAAGACGTCCGCGCCGACTGTGGCCCAGAGCACCCGGCGCGACCACCCAGATGTCGCAGAAGCGCCGGACGACTGACACTGGTCGTGCACGGGTCGGCAGACCGCCGCCTGCGACTCACCTTGCAGAGTGCACATGATTCCCTTGACAGGCACACGCTTGCCCCGAGACACACGACACTTCATACCATGACTCACGGCGACGGGCAGGGTGAGGCGCTCTCAGCGCGGCAGGACCGTGCCTACGCCCGCCTGCCGCGCCTTGGCCTCCACCAGACGAGCGCAGACGACATCTTCCACAGCCATGCCAAGGGCGAGACAGAAGACCCTGTCGGCGGGTGACAGCCGGCCGGCGACCCGACCGGCCACGACATCTCCCAAGTCAGCGTGCAGAGTCGACGGTATCTCGCGCAGCCTGGGACCCTGCGCCTTGGTGGCCAGCGTCTGCTCGATATCGTCGGTGATGAACCGCTCGCACTGCGCCATCGCCTCCGGCGACCAGGCGGCATCGTAGTCGAGCGCCACCGCCAGAGCGCCAGGCTCCAGACATCCGGCCTGCAGCGGCGGCGCCACGCCCTCGGACATGGTGATCGCGCTCACCACCACGCCAGCGCCCGAACACACATCCGCCGGCGACGAGCAGACCTCGACAGTGAGGTCGGCTGCTACCCGACCTTCCTGCGATGCAGGCTCGGCGGCCACGAGGCCAGGGACCTCTCGCGCGAACGCCTCGGCAGCGGCCGCCGAAGTGTCGTAGCAACGCACCGTCCGCAGTCCGGGCAGCACCGTCGCCAGCGCGCGCACACTGCTGCGGGCCTGAGCGCCACAACCCACGACACCGACACACGTGACGTCCGGCCGTGCAAGGTGGCGAGCGGCGACGCCCACCACGGCGCCGGTGCGCAACGCCGTGATCAAGCCGCCTTCCATGACCGCCACCGGCAAGCCCACCTCGACGTCAGCCAGCACGATGATCGCGCTGGTGGCCGGCAGGCTGCTCCGCGGGTTGTCCGGGAACACACCGACCAGCTTGACCCCCGCCGCATCCCCATCGCCGGGCGCTGCCGCGCTCACAGCCACCGGGCGTGCCTCGCCGTCGTCAAGGGCGCTGGCTGTCCGCAGCCACGCCGGCATGACCTGCAGGAACCGCCCCAAGGGCCCGTGCAGAGTCGTCTTAGGAGGCATCACCGCGGCCCCGCCGGCCTTGATAAGGAAGGCCCCCTGCACAGCTTCGACGACCTGGGACATGGCGATGCCTAGACCCTCGATGTCTGCCCGGCTCAGGTACAGCAGAGGCCGGACCACTTTGTCCTGCGTATGTGCGGACTCGACATCCATGGGCAGGACCCCCTCTCAAGCATCGCCGTGCTCGCTACGTGCATCGCTACGCGTGTCGGCCATTGTAGCCAAGTCTTACCCGGACAGGCGCCGTGCCTCTCGACGACCCGGGTCGTGGAAGCGTCGGATATGATGCGTAGGTGGGCCGTCGCATCCAGCGCGCGACCGACTCTGCACGCAGGAGTCGCCTATCTCGCTCGCTCGCTTCATATGGGTCTTGGTCGGATTGCTGAACGCCGCCCTCTGGGCGGTGTTCGTCATCCTCAGCAAGCGCATCCTCGCGTCGCTGGACCACGTCGTCGTCAACTTCCTGGTACGCGGCGCTGCCCTCGTCGCGCTCGTGCTAGTGGGTGTCCCGCTCACCCTCACTGGCGCCTGGGACCTGGGATTCGACGCGTCCTGGGCAGCCGTCGGCTACATGGCTCTGTCGGCAGTGGTGACATGGTTGGTGGCTTTCAACGCCTACTACTACGCCCTCCATCACGGTCAGGTGAGCATCGTGGTGCCGATCACCAGCTCAGACCCAGTGTTCACCGCGCTGTACTCGTTCCTGCTGCTGAGCGCCGCCCTCGCGTTGCCTACCATCGTCGGTCTGCTGGTGACCGTCACCGGCGTCGTCCTCCTGACCCGCTGGATGGTGCAGGAGGAGGGTCGAGTCGAGGAGCCGGCCGGCTCTGAGGCGTTGGTCCCCGATCCGCCCGGCCTTGGCACCGATGGCGGCGAGGCCACGTCCCGGGCTCAGGTCAGCCAGGCCAAGGTGGCCCTTTTCGCGATCCTCACCGCTCTCTCCTGGGGTCTCACGCCGATCCTGGTGGAGGCGGCCATCGACGACATCGGCGGAGCCAGCCTCAGTCTGCTCATGCTGAGTCAAGGGCTGGGGTTCGTCGTGCTGCTACCGGTGGTCGCGCAGCGCCGCCGCCGCCTCGTACTACGCCCCCTCACGAAGCGCGAGCGCCGCACGCTCTGGCTCCTACTGGCCGCCTGCGGCGCCATCGAAGCGCTGTTCAGCGCGCTCTTCTACCTTCTGGTCGAGGCTGTGGGAGCCGTACTCACCACCATCACCATAGCGACCTCGCCCGTGTTCACCATCCTGGCCGGCATCTTCGTCCTCAAGGAACGGCCCGGCAGGAAGCTGCTGCTCGCCGCCGCGGTGACGTTGGCGGGCGTCTTCATCGCCACCCTTGGTGGCATGTGACACAGACGGTCTAGCGGCGAGAGCAGCTGCCCACGGCGCCGACGCCGTGTGACGAGGCGACCTAGAGGTCTGCTGCGCAGGGTAGCCCAGCCAGCGAGGTGGCGCTACGCACGGCATCCATGATGGCGTCGGCCACCACGTCCGCGGCGACGGACCCCAGCACGGTCACGTCGGTCCGTCGCCGCGCCGAGCCCGTGCCCAGAACGAAGACGGTGTCGCCGTCGACCATGGTGTGCGCAGGCCGAATGACGCGCGCCAAGCCGTCGTGAGCCATCAGCGCTATGCGCGCAGCCTCCGTCTTGGCGATCTCAGCATCGGTGCCTACCACGGCGATCACGGTGTGGTGGCCCGCTAGCGGGCCGCTCCTGGCACGACTGTCTTCCGTGCGCAGCAGCGCGGCGGTGTCGATGAACACATTCTGGCCCGGCTCGTCAGGTGCCCGGCGCGCGCCAGCGAGGATGCGCCCGCTGCTGGGATCGACGACGTCGCCGAAGGCGTTCACGGCCACGGCGGCGCCCACGGTGATCCCAGAAGGCAGGCGCAGCGCCACGCTGCCCAGCCCGCTCTTAGTCGCCAAGTGGGCTCCGCCGATGTGGCCCACCGCGGCGCCGGCCCCCTTAGCGCAGAGGACTGCGGTACAGCCGGTGGCCGCACTGGTGTCCGT
>CAYMTC010000009.1:2911-16692 GCA_964393265.1 uncultured Thermoleophilia bacterium | reverse complement strand
GCCCCGGGCCGCCCTCACCATCGGGCGGCCCGGGCCAGTCCATGATCACCCCCCGTAGAGGAGTGTCAGGTGCGTGACAGCAGAACGAGACGAAGGGCGGTGGCGCTCCTGGCGAGCAGCCTGCTCATTCTCACGGCGGCCGTGGTCAGCTCCTGCGCCAGCGAGCTGCCGGCCGGAGCGATAGCCACAGTCGGAGACGAGACCATGACGAAGAAGCAGCTCCAGACCTTCCTGACGCAAGCTGAGGCTGCGGCAGAGCAATCGGATGCGAGCGACTTCCCCGAGCCCGACACCGCTGCGTACAAGCAGTACGTAGGCCAGGTCGTCGAGTACCTTGTCACGCAGCGGGTGATCGAACAGGCGGCCGCGGACATGGACATCACGGTGACCACAGCCGAGGTGACGACCCAGGTCGAGCAGATCGAGGAGGCCTACGGCGGAAGGGACCAGGTCGAGGAGCTGCTCGGCCGACAGGCGATGACCTACGCAGACTTCCGCTCCTACCTGCGCGAGCAGCTCGTCAGCCAGGCCGTCTGGGAAGAGGTCATCGCGGACACAGCCGTCACGAACGCCGAGGCACGCGGCTACTACGATGACCACGAGGATGAGTACAGCACCGATGAGACGCGGACCACCCGTCACATCCTCGTCAAGACGAAGTCCGCTGCTCAGGAGGTCCGCGCCCTCCTGCTGGACGACTCGTCCGCTGCCTCGTGGAAGCGGCTGGCCAAGGAGCTGTCGACAGACACAGCCACCAAGTCCAAGGGTGGCCAGCTTGGAGCGGTGGCAGCCGGCGACACCGTGGCAGCCTTCGAGAAGGCCGTGTTCAGCGCCGAGAAGGGCGCCATCTCTCTCCCCGTGAAGACGCGGTACGGCTGGCACGTGCTCCAGGTGACCAAGATCACGCCCGGCGACACCGTCTCCTTCGCCGATGCGAAGCAGGACATCAAGGACTCATTGCTGGCGCAGGAGCAGTCGGAGACCTGGGACGCCTGGCTGCAGGAGCGTACCGAAGAGGCCGACGTCCGGTACGCGGCCGCCTACGATCCGACGCGCCTGGCAAAGGCCGTGGACGACGCGTCGCCTAGTCCGTCGGCGAGCGCCTCGCCGTGAATGGACGCCAACCCTGCCGCGACGAGCAGCGCCGACTGAGCCCGCCGCCGATCTCGTCGCGGCGACCACACGACCGGCGCGCGCACGACCGGCGATTACACGACCGGCGCGCGCACGACCGGCGACCACGCGACCGGCGCGCGCACGACACCGGCTCGCCGCTCTGGTAGCATAGAGGCCCGTGCGCTAGACCATGCCAGGGTCGCGCGCGTTCCCATCCGTAAGAGGAGACCACATGAGGATCGCTATTCCCCTCGTGGGCGGCACGCTCTCGGCCCACTTCGGTCACTGCGAGTGCTTCGCGCTCATCGACGTCGACCCCGCCACCAACGCCATCACGCAACGTGAAGACGCCGACGCACCGCCACACGAGCCGGGTCTGCTGCCGGCATGGCTGGCCGAGCGCGGCGCCGACGTCATCATCGCCGGCGGCATGGGTCAGCGGGCCCAGGGCCTGTTCGAGCAACACGGCGTGCACGTGGTTGTCGGTGCGCCTCACGGCACGCCCGAGACCCTCGTCTCAGACTACCTGACCGGGACGCTCAACGTAGGCAGCAATCTCTGCGACCACTGAGGTTCGCGGCCGCGCACAGTAGGCGCGGCTCAGCCTGCCGGTAGCTCAGCCTCCACGAGTACCTCTGTCTTCAGGATGCCGACGAGGCGTTGCAGACCGTCGAGCACGTGCTCACGGCTGTCGCCAGCTACCAGCACGAGCATGATGTCGTCGCCTACCTGCAGCCGCCCCTCGTTGACCCAACCGCGTACCGCGACGACGCCCGGCCAGGCACGCGCCTGCTCCAAAGCGGTGGCGAGCCGCTCCCGGTCCACCGCCAGGTCCATGCCCTCGACCGGCTCGCCGGCACGCGACGTGCCGCGCACCACACCGCGGTGCAGCAGCATCATGCCGATGCCTTCGGCACCGGGCTGCTGCTTGATCTCGTCCATCCACGCTTGCCCGTTTGGTGCTGTCACGCCCTCTCCTCCCCTCCGTCAGAGCGAGTGTGTCTTGCCCCGTAGCACCCGACGCTGACATGGTCATAGCTCAGCGTCGAGCCCGGGCGGCCTTCGGCAGTCTCTGCAGCGTACCCTACGGCCACCATCGCCAACACGCGCAGCTGCGGAGACAAGCCCAGGACGCCGGCCACATACTCCTCCGCAGTGGTGTGCGCGTCGTGCTCACGCCGACGCAGCTGCACCCAGCAGCTGCCGAGGCCCAGATCGTGCGCCTGCAGGTGCAGCACCGTGGCGACGATGCTGGCGTCCTCCACCCACACGTCGGAGACCTGGGGGTCGGCAGCCACGACGATCACCAAGGGGGCGTCGGCCAGGAAGGTTGCTCCGTGCGGCTTGGCCGCCGCCAGCCGAGCGATCGTCGAGCGCTCGTTGACGACCACCAAACGACAAGGTTCCTTACCCTTGGAGGACGGCGCTCGGAGCGCGGCCTCGAGCAGCAGCTCCACCTTCTCGGGCTCCACGGCCTGTCCGCGGAAGGCGCGCACGCTGCGCCGGGAGCGCAGCAGCTTGAGGAGCGTCACTCCAGGTAGTCCTTGAGCACGTTCACCGTGAGTCGACTGAGCTTGGGCTGCCACTTGACACGACCTGAGCGCAGCATGTGGGAGCTGTCGACGAAGTCGGTGTTGCGCAACGGCACCTTGGGGACCCAGTCGACGTAGCGCACGCCGTAGGCCGCGAACTCCTGGGCGACCGCCTTGCAGTTCCTGGCGACTTGTGCCCGCGGCGTGTTGAGACGTCGGCCGACGATGCTGCGGTTGATGGGCAGGTTGACGATCACTGGCCGGTAGCCGCGATCCAGGCACAGCTGGACGAGGTCGCGCAGACGCCCCTCGTTGTACCGACGGTACTTCTTGAACACCGGATACCGCGTTCTGAGCCACTTGGTGACGGCCGCACGCTTCTCTGCTACCGAGAGCATGTCGCTTGGTACGAAGCGGCTGCCCGCGTAGGCGCCGATCGTGGTGGCGCCCGACTCGCGAGCAGTGCGGATGGCACCCTGCACCCTGTCGAGCGACCCGTCGTTGGGCGGCTTGGGCCCCGTGTAGCGGCCCAAGTTTACCCCCATGAACACCACGAAAATGGCGCCTTACGGCAGGTGCTCGACGACGCGGATGCTATGGTCGTAGGTCTGGTTGGAGGTGCCAAGGTTGAAGGCGAGGACGCTGGGCCCGCCCATGGCTTTGACCTGCCGCCGCCACTCGGCCTTGGTGAGGGTACTCTCGCGGGCCGCCGAGCCACCCAGCAGAAGCACCATCGGCCGCTGCGGCTGGTGGGTGCTGTAGTAGTAGAGGACCCGGCCCAGGTGGCGCCAATCGTCGCCGCGATGGAAGCGCACGGTGGCTCGCGACGTGGCCGCGGCAGCATCCTGCCACGTCGCCAGCGAGAAGCCCGTGAACAGCGCCAAGGCGCAGACGACAAGCGTCATGCACTTGGCTGCTCGCCCCCGTCCGCCTGGCGCAAGCCCGGCGACAAGATCTGTCAGTGCACTGGCGCGCTGGCCCATGGCAGACGTCCTAACCCCGCTCACTGCCTGCCTATGCTACCAGAGCCCTGGCGCGCAAGGCCGTACAGCCGTGTGCCCGCGACGGCGTCTCAGGCCGACGGCAGTTCGGAAGGTTCGTCGGCCTGCGGTGCTGCGACGTCGAACGACGCGCCGTTGCCGACACCCTCGGACGCGCCATCGCTGACACCCTCGGACGCGCCGTCGGCGCCGGCGCCCTCAGACTGCTGCAGGCCCGGCGCCTCGAGTTCCAGTACCCGCTGTGACTCGTCGTCGGGCAGCCGCTCCACCGAGCGCAGCTTGCGCTCCATGGCGCGCGTACGGACGCCGGTCTCGTCGATGGTGCGGCTAGCCGTATCGAGCTGCCGCTTGACCTTGGCAAGCACATCCTGGAACTTGGCGAACTCGCTCTTGACGCCGCCGAGGACCCGCCACACCTCCACCGCCCGCTGCTCGATGGCCAGTGTCTGGAAGCCCATACGCAAGCTGTTAAGCAGCGCTGCCAGCGTGGTGGGACCGGCGACTACCACGCGGTAGCGCTGCTGCAGCTGATCGACCAAGGCAGGCTGGCGGACGACCTCGGCGTACAGCCCCTCCGTGCCCAGGAACATGATGGCGAAGTCGGTGGTGTGCGGCGGCTTGATGTACTTGCGGTGGATGTCCTCGGCCGCCACCCTGACAGCCCGCGCCAAGGCGTCGACGGCACGCTGCGTAGCGAGCGGGTCACCGGAGTCGGCCGCCTCCTGGATACGAAGGTAGTCCTCTTGTGGCAACTTGGAGTCTATGGGCAGCCAGACGCAGCGGTCTGGCTCGTCTTTGGGGCCGGGCAGACGAATGGCGTACTCGACCATCTCGGCGCTGCCTTGCTCCACGTGGACGTTCCTGTCGAACTGCCCCGGTGTAAGGATCTCTTCCAGCAGGGCTCCAAGCTGCACCTCGGCCCAGGTACCGCGCGCCTTGACGTTGGTGAGCACCCGCTTGAGGTCTCCTACTCCCGTGGCCAGCGCCTGCATCTCGCCAAGGCCTTTCTGGACCGACTCGAGCTGAGCACTGACCAGCTTGAACGACTCGCCCAGGCGGCGCTCGAGCGTGCTCTGCAGCCGCTCGTCGACCGTCTTGCGCCTCTCGTCGAGGCGCTTCTCGTTGCCCTCCTGAAGCTCGCGGACGCGCGAGTCCACCGTGAGGCGCACGCGGTCGAGCGCCCCCTGGTTTGACTCGCGCAGCTCCTGCAGGCTCTTGGCCAGACCGCCGAGCTGCTCGCGCTGGATCTGTCCCATGCTCTGCAGGGTGCCAGCCAACGTCGTGTTGGCCGTGGCCAGGCTGGTGCTGAGCTCGGCGCGAGAGTCGCGTGCGGCGCGGTCTGCCTCCTGACGCGCCGCGCGCAGCTCCTCGCGCAGCCAGTCGCCGTCGGCACGACTACGTGCCGACCGCACGAGCAGCGCCACCAGCAGCCCCGCCTCGAGCACCACCAGCCCTACGAGCAGCCAAAGGACCGCGTCGGTCACGACACCACCCCCGATCGTAGACGACACACGCCCCGTGGGCCCCGTCCGCGCATGTCACGCATTCTACTCACATGATCCACTTGCGCTTGATGTTCCACAGGCTCAGAGCGAACAGCACCGCGCAGAAGAAGCCGAGCGCCAGGAAGTCGAGCCAGTAGGGAAGCAGATGGGCGCCTTCTGTCGCGCCCCGAAGGACGTCGACCCCGTAGGTCAACGGCAGAGCGTAGGCGAGCGGCCTGAGGAAGGCCGGTAGGGCGTCGACCGGGAAGAACAGGCCGCACAGAAAGACCATAGGGAAGCGGAAGAAGTTGGAGAACGTCTGCGCCTCGAAGACCTCGCTGACCGCCACGGCGATGAACAGACCCAGGAACGTGGATGCCACGGAGATCAGCACGACCGCCGGGACGAAGAGCCCCCACGAGACGTGCGACAGGTCGGTGAGGAACAGAGCCATGATGACGGGCACGAACGCATTGGCGATGCCGAACACGATGGCTCCGCCGGTCTTGGCCAGGAGGAGCAACTCGAACGGGATAGGCGCGAGCAGCAGCCGCTCGAACGAGCGCGTCTTCTTCTCGAAGGTCACCGCGACCGACAGCATGGAGGTAGTGCCGAACAGCATGGCGACGGCCACCACTCCAGGGAGGAGCGTCAGGACGCTCTCCAGGCCGCTGCCCGACTTGATGAAGAACATGCCCGTCCACGCCAGGGGGAAGATGATGCCCCAGCTGATGTTAGGCGGCTTCAAGTAGTACGTGCGCATGTCCTTGGAGAGGATGCTCCAGCAGGCGACCCAGGCCCTCATGGCCCACCGCCCGCTTTCTCCTTCTCCTTGCGCATGGCGTCAGCCTCGATGCCGGTGATGCGCACGAAGATGTCCTCGAGCGAGGGCCGCATCCTGCGCGCCTCGGAGACCTCTGCCCCGCGGTCTTCGAGGAAGCGCACCAGCGGCCCCACCGGGACCGGCGTCCGCGCCTCCACGCGGATGATGCCGCCGCCGGACAGGGTGCAGTCGAGGTCCGGGAAGGCCTGCGACAAGGCGCCCTGCAGGTGCTCGACCGGGCCAGCGCACACGACCTGGACCACATGCTTGCCGTGGACCGGCTGCAGGAGGTCCTCGACGGTGTCGGTGCGCACGATACGGCCGGCCACGATGAAGGCGATACGGTCACACAGGCGCTCCGCCTCCTCGATGTAGTGCGTGGTGAGGAACACGGTGGTGCCGGCGGCGTGGAGAGCGGCGACCCGCTGCCGCAGTTGCCGGGCGCTAGCTACGTCGATGCCGGTGGTGGGCTCGTCCAGGAACAGGATGCGCGGATCGTGGATGACCCCAGCTGCGAACGTGAGCTTGCGCTTCATACCCTTGGAGTAGCCGCTGAACTTGCGGTCGGCGGCGTCGCTGAGGTCCATGTCGGCCAGCAGCTCGCGGGCGCGGGCTTCCCGCCGCCCTCGCCCCATCCCGTAGAGAGCCGCACAGAAGCAGAGGTTGTCGAAGCCGGTGAGCTCGCCGTAGAGGTTGCTCTCGTCCGGCACCACCCCGATGAGGTGCTGCGCGGCACGCGGCGCGTTGGTGCAGTCTATGCCGGCGATGTGGATGGAGCCCGTGTCTGGCCGGGCGAGTCCTGTGAGCATGTTGATGGTCGTGGTCTTGCCGGCGCCGTTGGGGCCCAGGAAGCCGAACAGCTCGCCAGGACGCACGCAGAAGCTGATGCCGCGCACGGCCTGCACGTCTCCGAGGCGCTTGCTGAGATCCTCGACGACGATGGCATGTGCCGCCTGCGAGGTCGCGGCCTCGCTGCCTGTCACCATGCTCCCCGCCGCGTGGTGAGCGTGGCCGCGCTACGCATGAGTGCGCGTCCAGCGCAGGAGCTCTGCCAGTTGGAAGGCCAGGTCGAGCGACTGTCGGGCGTTGAGCCTGGGGTCGCACAACGTGGAGTAGTGGACGTTGAGGTCTGTCTCGAGGACCGGCTCAGAGCCACCGATGCACTCGGTGACGTCGTCGCCGGTGAACTCAAGGTGGATGCCTCCCGGCCAGGCGCCCTCGGCGCGGCACACGTCGAAGAAGCCGCGCACCTCGCGCATGACGTCGTCGAAGTGTCGCGTCTTGACGCCATCGGCGGTGGTCCGCGTGTTGCCGTGCATGGGGTCACAGCTCCAGACCACAGGGTGGCCGGACTCGCGGACCGCACGCACGATCGGCCGGAGCACCTCCTCGACCCGGTCGGCTCCGAGGCGGGTGATGAGCGTGAGGCGCCCCGGGTCGCGGTCCGGGTCGAGCCTGTCGCACAGGGCGACCACCTCGTCGCCGGTGCACTCGGGGCCGAGCTTGCAGCCGATGGGGTTCTCGACGCCCGAGAAGAACTCGACGTGGGCGTCGTGCAGCCCGCGCGTGCGCGCGCCGATCCAGACCAGGTGCGCCGAGCAGTCGTACCAGCGCCCGGTGAGGCTGTCGCGGCGCGTCAGCGCCTCTTCGTAGGGCAGGATGAGACCCTCGTGGCTGGTCCACAGGTCGACCTCGTGCAGCCGCCGCTCGCTCTCGAGGTCGATGCCGCAGGCCGCCATGAACTGCAGCGCATCCTCGATGCCGCGGGCGATCATGTCGTAGCGGCGGCCCTCGGAGGAGCGGGCGACGAACTCGAGGTTCCAGAGGTGCACCTGGGTAAGATCGGCGTAGCCGCCCTTGGTGAAGGCGCGCAGCAGGTTGAGCCGCGCCGCCGACTGGTGGTAGGCCTCGAGCAGCCGCGACGGGTCGGGCACTCGCGCCGCGGGGTCTGGCGCGTCGTCGTTGACCAGGTGACCGCGGAACGACGGCAGCTCGACGCCGTCCACGACCTCGGTGGGCTTGGAGCGCGGCTTGGCGAACTGCCCTGCCACACGCCCCAGCTTGACCACCGGCAGTGAAGCGCCGTAGGTGAGCACGGCCGCCATCTGCAGGAATATCTTGAGGTTGTCGCGGATGCGCAGCGCCGAGAGGTCGCGGAAGGACTCGGCGCAGTCGCCGATGTGCAGCAGGAAGGCGCGTCCCACGGCCACCTCGGCCAGAGCAGCCCGGAGCTGGCGCGCCTCGCCGGCGAACACCAGCGGCGGCAGCCCTCTGAGCTGGGTCACGTAGCGCTCGACGGCCTCTTGGTCTGGCCAGTCTGGCTGCTGTAGCGCCGTGGAGGCGCGCCACGAAGATGGTGTCCAGGATGCGCCAGCGGCCACGCTCTCGCCTTTCTCTCGCTTTGGGATCGCCGCACGCATTCTACCGCCCCGACGCTCCGTGATAAGCTGCTAACTACACCAGACCTATGAGCTCGAGAGCACCCGGCAGCGTCCCGCCTAGGTCGCACACCGATCTCGACACGCCCCTACGACCTTCGCAGGACCATGTCAGATACCACATCCATCGGCACCACCCGTACCAGCTGGCTGCAGCTTGCCGTAGTGAGCACCACCGAGCTGGTGGTCTGGACCGGCTTCGGCGCGATCATGCCCTACCTGCCTGTGTTCCTGCAGGAGCAGGCGCACAGCTCCATGTTCATGATCGGCCTCATCGCCGCCATGTACTACCTGGGCACACTGCTGTTCTCGTCGCCCTTTGGCTGGCTCAGCGACACGATCGGACGTAAGCCGGTCATGGTGGGCGGCGTCGCGCTCTACGCCCTCGCCATGCTGCTGTTCACCACGACGAAGAACCCCTGGTGGTTCGTGTTCTTCCGCCTGCTGGAGGGCATGGGTACCGCGGCGGTGGCACCAGCCGCCATGGCGTTCGTCGCCGACATCAGCACCCAGCAGGATCGCAGCAAGGCGTACGGCGTGCTCACCTCGGCGCAGTTCGGCGGCCTCATCGTGGGACCGGCGCTGGCGCCACCCATCTACCACCTGTTCCACGGCGGCAGCGCCGGCTTCTACGCCATCTTCTACTTCGGCGGCATCCTGGCGCTCCTCACCATGATCGGGAACCTCGTGTTCATCCGCGAGCCAGAGGCCACCACGCGGCGGCGCTCAGCACGTGGCGACGACAAGGCGCAACGGCCGCCTTACCGTGCCATCCTCACACCGGCCATCATCGCCTTCCTCATCGTCGCCTTCACCGGCCACTTCGCCATGGGCGCCTGGGAGGTGGTCTGGAGTCTGTGGCTCAAACACCTCGGCGCCAGTCTCACCTTCATCTCGATGACGTGGGTGGCCTTCAGCGTACCCATGCTGCTCTCGTTCGCCGGCGGCATGCTCGCCGACCGCTACAGCCGGTTCGCGCTCATGTTCATCGGCTACAGCATCTCCGGCGTAGCGTGGGTCATCTACGGCATCACCACCAACTTCACGGCGTTCATCGTGGTCAATGTCATAGAGGGACTGGCCATCGCCTTCTCCTACCCACCCAAGCAGGCATTCCTGGTGCAGGTGAGCCCGCCTGCCTGGCTGGGTACGGTCACCGGCATCGAGGCCACGTCCATGCAGCTTGCCGGTCTGCTGGGCACGTTCCTGGCGCCCATCATGTACGGCTGGATGTCGGGCTACGTGCTGGCCTTCGGCGGCGCTCTCAGCCTAGTGGGCTTGGCGATCGCCGCACCCATCCTGAGCCGTGAGTGGAAGCGCATCCAGGCGCGAGAAGGCGGATCCCCGCTCCAGGAGGCAGCCAGCCCGGAGGATGCGCCTCCGGTGACAAGCGCTCAGCCTCCGTTCGGCATGGACTGAGCGAAGCCGGCGCGCACGCCGCGTCATCCGGCAGCATCGCGCCTCCACTGACAACGAAACGTAGGCCGCAGCGGCAGCCCAGCCGGTGGCCGCGCTACGAGCGCTCGTATAGCCTTGCGGGTGACGGCGAGACAGCCGGCAGCTCGAGACCTAGTAGCGGCCCGGGATGCGCGGCACCAGGGGGTGTCCAGAGACGACCGGGTCGCCGAAGATAGGAAAGAGCAGAGCAGACCTGCCGCTCGAGGTCGTCATCCTCCTCATCGCTGCCCTGGCGCTGCTCATCACGGGGATCCTGCTCGTCCCCATCTCCACCGGAGCCCTCGCCTACTACGAGGACGGCCTGTACGGCCTACTGCTCGTCATGTTCTCGCTGCAGATGATCGCCCTAGGCAAGACGCCGCTCGGGGACCTGCAGCGATCGCGCATCCCGCTCGTGATCGGTGTCCTCGTCGCTGCCCTCGGCATCGTCACCGTGTTCGTCCCCGACGCTCTCGGCGCGGCGCCGCGTATAGCGCTTTTCGTCTGCTTCTGCCCCGGCGGCGTGTCTCTGCTCCTGCAGATGCTCCTTGCACGCGACAAGCTGCGCTCTTGGATCGGCTACGGCGGCGTCTTCCACCACCTCATCGCCAGCACGACCGTCGTCTACGGGCTGTCGATCACGGTCGGGATCCTGGTGCTGCTGCCTGGACTGCTCACTACCGCAGCCACGGCCGCGCTGGCCATGGCCTACGGCGCGGCGATCGTCTATCTCGCCGTCGTGCTGGGCATCGTCTACGTCAGGTACCCCGAGGCCGAGCAGGCCTCGGCCCAAGCGCCGCTGCCTCTGGATCGGGCGCTTCTGTTGGTCATGGCCCTCTTCATGGTCATCCTAGGCCTCATGCTGGTGCCCGTGAGTCTCGGCACGCTGCCCTTCTCGGGCAGCGCCCAACTCGGGCTGCTCATGGTCCTCATCGCCGTGCAGATGGTGGCCGCCGGCAGCACGCCCATCGGAGCCTTCACACGGTCGTGGCTCATGGTGGCACTCGGGCTCCTCTTCGCCGCGCTAGGCATCGTGTCGTGCATCGTCCCTGACATCCTCGTGCTCCCGCTCACCGTGCTCGTCGGCGTGCTCAACGTCCTCGGCGGCGTGTCAGGACTGTGGCGTGCCATCGCCCCCCTCTGGCATCTGAGCAAGACAGAGCGCGCGGCCCGGCCGCCGATCCTGGGCAGGCTCTTCGCCACCACTGTCGTCATGAACCTGCTCTCAGCGGTGTTCGGCGTCTCGATGCTGGCCTCGGGACTCATTCCCGGCGTGGTCCTCGGCGTCGTCCTGGCGGCCAACGGCTGCGTCCTGCTGTACCTGATCCACGTCCTGGGACTGTTGGAGAAGCTGCAGGAGAAGATGGCTGCCGCCGGGGCCGCGCAGGCCGGTGGGGCCGCGCAGGCCGGTGGGACCGCCCAGGCCGCCGGGGCCGCGGCTGGCACTGTGGACGCCGCCGAGACGACATGAGCGCCGGGCGGCCGTAGGGCCCGCCCGGCGTTGAACGGTGACGGCGGCCTCGGGCTGCCAAGCCCCACACGGAGGAGGTCACAGGATGGGCAGAGGCAAGTTCCACTTCGATGAGGACTACTCGTACACCATGCCCGCGCACTTCGGTGGCGTGCTGGGCAGCAAGCTCCAAGACCTCCAGTACGACGACGTCACCTCCCTGGCCGTGGGCTACCTCACCGACGAGGCACAGCTGGCCCAGTACATCCCCGACGCGTTCGAGATCGTCGAGCCGTCACTGAACATCGAGTACCAGAAGTGCCTCGGTGTGCACTGGATGGGAGGCGGGGGCTACACGCTCGTCGCTGTCATGACCCCGGTGCGCCACATCAGCTCCGGCACCGTCGGCGCCTTCGCCCTCGTGGTCTGGGAGAACAAGACAGGGCCCATACTCGGCGGCCGAGAGGACACCGGCATCCCCAAGCTCTACGCCGAGGTCCCCGACTACCACCTTCTCGGCCGCCACGCCTCCGCGCACCTGAGCCATGAGGGCAGAGCGTTCCTCGAGCTCGAGGTCGATCTGGACGCCGACATGAGCACCGAGGAGCTGGCCACGCGCAACGCCGGCGGTCGCGTCGAACAGATGGGATGGCGGCACATCGGCAACGTCGGCCGCCCCGGCGCGGCCGTCTCGCACGCCACGCTCTACCCGGTGGAGGCGACCTACCTCTCAGGAAGCACCGGCTCCGGCGCCGTGACGTGGACGACCATGGACCCCCTGCAGAATCCCCAGCAGGCGTACATCATCGCCGCTTTGGCCGGACTGCCCGTCACCGAGTACAAGGAGGCTGTCTTCGCAAGGCTGGCTACCCACCTGCGCGGCGACCAGGCGCGTGAGTTGATCTGACACAGGAGCAGACGAGACCCCAGGAGGGACGACCGATGGCTGACGTGTTCGAGGGCAAGTCGTGTGTGGTGACCGGCGGCACTTCCGGTATCGGCCTCGCCGTGACCGAGGAGCTGCTCAAGCGCGGCGCCTTCGTGAGCGCGGTGGGCTACCCACAGGACACCGTAGACGCGGCGAGAGAGAAGCTGGCGGGGTACGAGAGGGCGCGCTGCTCACTGGTCAACGTCACCGAGTGGGAGGCGGTCCAGGCCATGGTCGCCGAGGCTGTGACGACCTGCGGCAGCCTGGACTACCTGTTCAACAACGCAGGCGTCGGCGGCACGCTGCCGTACGACACGGTCGAGATGAAGCACTGGAAGTGGATCGTCGACATCAACCTGTGGGGTGTCATCCACGGGGTGCACGCCGCCTTCCCCGTGATGAAGGAGCAGGGCTCAGGCCACATCGTCAACACGTCGTCCATCGCCGGGCTCGTCCCACCCCCCTATCAAGCTCTCTACTGCGCGACCAAGTACGCCGTGGCGGGCATGACGCAGTCGCTGCGCTACGAGCTGGCACACATGGGCATCAAGCTCTCCACTGTCTGCCCCGGCAACGTGGCGACGCCGATCTTCGGCGACGCGGCGCCGCCCACCGACGCCATCTCGCCGCAAGAGGCGGCGCAGATCATCCTCGACGGTGTGCAGCGCAACGACAGCCTCATCGTGTTCCCCGAGTCCATCAGAGAAATGTACCTCCAGGTGACCCGCGACCAGACGGCGATGGACGCCGTGATGACAGGTATGGCGGACGAGCGGCGCAAGGCTTACGAGACCGGCGGCAAGTACTACTGAGCGCCCGCCTGTCCGAGGATCGCGTTGAGGCGGTCGATGAGGCCGGGTAAATCCTCGCGCACCGTCTTCCAGACCAGGTCCAGGTCGACATCCGCGTAGTCGTGGACCACGACGTTGCGCATGCCGATCATCTCGCGCCACGGTATGTCGGCATTGGCGAGTCTTACCTCTTCTGAGACGCTGCGCGCCGCTTGCCCGAGAAGCTGGACGGCACGCACGACGGCGAAGCCGACCAACCGGTCGCCGCAGAAGCTCTCCCTGCTCTGAGCCTCGGTGAACTCCAGCGCCGCCGCGGCGGCCTCGACCATCTGCACGATGAAGACGCGATCACGCTCAGGCAGCATAGACGACCTCGGCTGAGTCGACGACGCGCTCGCGGAACAGATGCGAGAGACTGGCCGGCGTGTGCAGGTCGACTTGGCGGCCGAGCAGCTCAGAGAGCTCCCGCTGATAGGTCACGAACTCGAGCAATCCGACATTGGCCTGGGGTGCGAACTCGATGAGCACATCGACGTCGCTCCCGGGGCGGAAGTCGTCGCGCAGCACCGAGCCGAAGAAGGAGAGGCGGCGGATGGAGCGCTGGCGGCAGAAGTCGGCAAGGCTCGCCCGGTCGATCTCGATGCGCAGGCTCATGGACGTTCTCCTCTCCCTTGAGCCGTGACTCGCAGCAACGGCATTGTACGCCACCAGCCGATCGACCCCTCTCGCAAGCTCCCGCCTTCTGCGCGAAAAGGGCGGCTCTCTGACTTTCGGACACCAA
>CAYMTC010000009.1:0-2901 GCA_964393265.1 uncultured Thermoleophilia bacterium | reverse complement strand
TCATAGCCGCTGCAATGAGCGTGTCGGGCCAGCCGGCTGTACAACCCGAGTCGGCGCCGATCGCTTGCCCGGTGATCTTGCGCGACGCATCGGACACGAGGAAGTGCATGAGATCCGCGATGTCCTCGGGCTTCCAGGTAGAGCCGATGGACGAAGAGCCAAGAGGCGAGGCACAGGTGGTGATCGCAAGCTCGGCCTCAGGGGCTTGCTGGTTGCGGAGCATCGGGGTGTCGATGGAGGTCGGGCAGATGCAGTTGACGCGGATGCCCAAGGGCCCGAACTCGACTGCGGCCACCTTCGTCAGCATGACCACGCCCGCCTTGGATGAGCAGTACGCTGCGTAGGTGGGGATGGCGACTACCGCACCTAGCGATGCCGTGTTGACGATAGCACCGCCCGCGCGCATGTAGCCCACCGCGTGCTTCATCCCGAGGCAGACACCCACCATGTGCACCCGGAAGGCGCGCTCGAGCATCTCGACGGTCGTCTCGGTGAGCGGCGCCTCGTCGATGATGCCGGCGTTGTTGATGCAGGCATCGATGCGCCCCGTGAGGCCTGCCGCAGTCTCCATGAGACGCTTGACCTGAGCTTCGTCGGAGACGTCCGTCTTCACGTAGAGTCCGCCGACGTCCTCGGCGACAGCTGAGCCATCGGCGAGGTCGGCGACCACCACCTTGGCTCCCTCCGACGCGAACTTCTCCGCGATCGCCTTGCCGACACCGGACGCTGCTCCCGTGACGACAGCCACTCTACCGTCGAGCGATGACATGCAGTACCTCCAATGGTCGACTCAGGCGTACAGCCGCGACTCAGACGCGACCCCAGTCTAGCTTTGTCTCAGGTGCCGCTGCATTGTCTCACTCGACTGCGCCGCCGGCTTCGGGGAGAGCAGGGGACCACGACTTCCCTGATATATTGGCAAGAAGATGAGAAGACCCCGGACACGGCCGGGAAGCTGGCTCGAGGTCACAGACATGCCGGTGCGAACAGTGCATCGTGGTGCCGGCCCGCATAGCCTTGACGAGTCAGAGAGCCATCGTCGCCCTCATCTCTAAGGGAGTGATGCTTCCATGACATCTGTCGGAATCCTCATCAACCCCATAGCGGGAATGGGCGGCAGTGTGGGACTCAAGGGAACCGACGGCGACTCCTACCGCAAGGCCCTAGACCTCGGCGCGCGTCCCGTGACCCCTTTTCGGACCAGAGAATTCCTGTCGCACCTCACGAGGAAACAGGACTGTCGTTTCTACGCTGCTCCGGGCAAGATGGGGGCGGACGTTCTCGCGCAAGACGGACTGCACTGCACCATCGTCGGCTCCATCGACCATGACACGGTGGCGGAGGACACAAAGCGCATCGTCAGGGCCATGCGTGAAGAGGGGATCGATCTGCTCGTCTTCGCGGGTGGAGATGGGACGGCCCGTGACATCTACGATGTGGTACAGCTGACCCTGCCGGTCATTGGGATCCCGTCCGGGGTGAAGGTCTTCAGCTCCGTCTTCGCTCTCAGCGCCAAGGCGGCGGCCGCCATGCTCGACGCCTACGTGGATGGGACCGAGTTGGCGGAGGAGGAGGTCCTCGATATCGACGAAGACGCCTTCAGGAAGGGTGTCCTGTCGGCAAAGCTCTATGGGTACTTGAAGGTTCCCAGGTGCAGAGATCTGCTGCAATCCGGCAAGAAGGCCTCCTCCACCGGTCCCTCGGATCAGGAGAACAAGCGAGAGGTCGCCAAGTACCTCGAAGACCTCATGCAGAGCGACGTTCTCTATCTGCTCGGCCCCGGGACCACGATGAAAAGCCTGGCCGACACACTGGGCATCGAGAAGACCCTCCTCGGCATCGACGCCGTGTACGGCAAGAAGCTCGTCAAGGCGGATGTCAACGAGAGCGATATCCTCTCCCTCTTCCGATCCTTCCCCCGACGAAGCATCATCGTCACCCCTCTGGGAGGCAACGGCTTCATCTTTGGGCGGGGCAGCAAGCAGTTCACCCCCGAAGTCCTCGCCTTGACCGGCAGAGACGAGATCATCCTGGCCGGGGACAGAAACAAGATCAGCTGCCTGGAGGCCTTGCACGTCGATACGGGAGATGCCGGTGTGGACGCGTCTCTGGCTGGGCCGGCGAAGGTGATCGTGGGCTACAAAGAGACCATCATCCTCGAGGTCAAGTCCTAGCATGGAGCCCATCAGGCTTCACATGAACGAGATGCCCTTCGCTCCTCCAGCGGAGGTCGTCGAAGCGGCGCGGGCCGGGCTGGAGTCGCTGCACAGGTACTGCAGCGAGGACATCCTCCACAGACTCCGGGACGCCCTCGCGGCCTACGTCAGCGTTCCTGTTGAGCGGGTGATCCTGTCGCCGGGCTCCGACATGCTCCTGCGGGATGCGATCGACCTCTTTGCGCCGGGAAGGAAGGTGGTCACCCTGTGCCCCTCCTTCCTGCAGACGACCCACGCGGCGCGCCAGGCGGCAGAGTCGCTCGTCCGGATCAGGCTCTCGTCGCCGGACTTCGCGCTCGACAAAGACCGGGTGCAGAGCGAGATCGAAGGCCCCACTCTGGTCCTTCTCGACATTCCAAACAACCCCACGGGGAGACTCGTGCTGTCTCCCGATGAAGTCGAGTCCCTCCTCCACAACGATGAGGTGTTGATCATCGTGGACGAGGCCTACGCCGAGGTATCGGGCGTTTCCTGCTCACATCTGGTCACTCGCTATCCCAACCTCCTGGTCACGAGGACCCTCGACAAAGTCTTCGGCCTCGCCGGGGCGCGGATCGGTTACGGGCTCGCGGGAGATGTCTTCCTGAAAGGCATGAGCCCCTTCTTCACGTACCTTCCGCAGTCCACAGTCCTGGCGTCTCTCGCGTCCTTGGTGATGGCAGGAGGCATGCTCGGTCGTGTCAAG
>CAYMTC010000008.1:6423-16896 GCA_964393265.1 uncultured Thermoleophilia bacterium | reverse complement strand
CCAGGGCACTCGACCTGACCTTCGACCTGTTCGTCGAGCTGGGCGCCGACGATGCCCAACTCGACTTCCCTATCCTCTACGGCTCCGGCCTGGAAGGCTGGTTGGTCAGCGACCTCGAGGAGTACCGGCGGGAGGAGACCGACCGCGCCGAGCACGCGCCCGGCGCCGGCCTGTCACCCCAGATGCGGGCGCGGCTTGCGGCGGCAGGCATGGATGATCTGTTCCGTACCATCGTGCGCCATGTGCCGCCGCCAGCAGTCGACCGGCACGCTCCCTTCCTCATGCAGGTCAGCACCCTCGCCTGGAGTGACTACGTGGGACGCATAGGCTGCGGGCGGGTAGTGCAGGGCACCCACCGTGTCGGCGAGCCGCTGCGCCGTACCAGTGCCCGTTGGCTGGTCTCCAGACCCTCCTCGTCGTCGCGATACGAGGACCCTCGCGCATCGGGCGAGTGGAGCGTCACGGGCACTGAGATAGCGCGCAGCGCCCACCTCTGGGTCACCCGCGGCCTGGAGCGACGCGAGGTCGACGAGGCCACAGCCGGTGACATCGTCTGGCTGGCAGGTCCGGATGACATCGCCATAGGGGACACGCTGAGCGATGTCGAGGTCGAGGGCCTCGCGCTGCCACCGCTGGAGATCGAGGAACCTACCGTGTCCATGCTCTTCCTGGTGAACGACGGTCCGTTCGCCGGCCGTGATGGGCGCGCCGTGACGCTGCGGCAGATCAAGGACCGCCTGCGCCGCGAGCTCCGTGTGAACGTCGCGCTGCGCGTCGAGGACCTGGGGCGGCCGGACGGCGTCAAGGTCTCCGGCCGCGGCGAGCTTCACCTCGCCGTCCTCATCGAAGAGATGCGCCGCGAGGGCATGGAGCTCTGCGTCTCACGCCCCCACGTCATCCTGCACCACAGCGAGGACGGCAGCACCCTGGAACCCCTTGAACAGCTCATCGTCGACGTCCCCGACCAATATCAGGGCACCGTCATACAGCAGCTTGCGGCGCGGAACGGAGAGCTCGTGGCTGTAGAGACGACCGGCACAGGACTGGTCAGACTGGAATTCAACGTGAGTACGCGCGGCCTCATGGGCTACCGTTCGGACCTTCTCACCGAGACGCGCGGTCTGGGCGTCATGTCCGCGCGCTTCGTAGGCTACGGCCCGTGGCAAGGTGGATTGCCCGGGCGAGGCCGCGGAGCGCTGGTGAGCCAGACTGCGGGCGAAGCGGCCGCCTACTCCCTCGAGAACCTCCAGCAACGGGCGACCCTCTTCGTCACACCCATGGAGCCCGTCTACGAGGGAATGATCATCGGCGAGAACTCACGCGCCGGAGACATGCTGTGCAACCCCACCAAGAGGAAGCAGATGGGCAACTACCGCTCGTCGACCAAGGACATCGACACCGGCCTCAAGGTACCGCGCACGCTCACCCTCGAGAGCGCACTGGAGTGGATCACGGATGATGAGCTCGTCGAGGTCACCCCGGCGACGATACGCGTCCGTAAGGCGATCCTCAGTGCCGAGCGGCGCAAGCAAGCGGCCAAGAAGTAGCAGCGCTGGCCGGTGATCGGCCGCAGCGTCTTCGGCTCACACGCCGCCTGCGTCGCCCGCTTCATCCAACGGCACGATGGTCTCGAGGACCCCGCGGTAGGTGCCGTCGGCATCTCGCAGCGCCGTCCAGATGATGCGCTCCGAACCGTCCTCTCCGTGCTCGATCGTGTCGATCCGATCCTTCTTGCCCGACCGCAGGTCTGCAAGCAGCGACCGGATCGGTGCATGAAGCTGCTGGGGGTGACAGTCGAAGATGCTGTGGTCGATCAGCTGCGGGCTGCAGGACGAGAAGCCCTCTCCTGCCCAGAAGCGCACGACGTCCTCCTCGTCGGCAACGCTGAAGCCGATAGGCATGTGCGCGAACAGCAGCTTGAGCTGGGCCCGGGTGAGCTCTCCGGCGACTGACATCCTGCGGCCTCCCGTGAAGTTCACTATGCTGGACTGAATGAGGTACTATACTAGACTGCACGCGCTCGTGGCGCAATCGCGCGAGCATATCTCAGACAATGACGGTGAGGGCAGGACATGGCGAGTCCCCAGGATACCGCGGCGGCCCTGGCGCGCAATCTGCGACGGCTGCGCGCCGAGCGCCGGCTCACGCTCGACGAGCTTGCCAAGCGTGCCGCCGTCAGCCGCAGCATGCTGATCCAGATCGAGCAGCAGCGGGTCAATCCCACGCTTGCCACCCTGGTACGCCTCGGGCAAGCGCTCGACGTAGGCCTCGCGCAGCTCGTCGAGCTCACCGACCGCCAGCGCCTGCGCGTCATCGCGCGCGACGAGGCCGCCGATCTTTGGGCCTCTCCCCGCGGCGGTAGCGGACGCTTGCTCGTGGGCAGCGACCAACTCGACCACATCGAGTTCTGGGACTGGCGACTGCAGCCGGGAGATGTACACGACGCCGAAGCCCACCTGCCGCAGACTGTCGAGATCCTCCATGTGCTCGATGGCGAGCTCACGCTCGTGGCCGACGGAGAGACCCATGCAGCCACAGCGGGCGAGACCGTCATCTTCTCGGCCGACGTCGACCACTCCTACCGCAACGCGACTGCGCGACCCCTACGGGCTTTCATGGTCGTGATCACGCCTCCGGTGGCAACGCCTATCGTGCCGGGGAGTACCGACCGAGAGGAGGACTCACGATGACCGGCGACGCAGGCAGTGGACACCCGACCAAGAAGGACCTTCGTCTCAGAGTCAGCGAGGATGTGCGTCGGCGCTTCCCCGCCTATCGAGCCATCGTCGTGGAGGCCTTCGGTGTGACAAACGGCCCTTCCGACGAGCAGTCCCTCGGGCTGCTGCGCGAGGCCGAGGCCCGTGCCCGGCGCCGACTTGGTGGAGCGCCACCCAGTGCTCTTCCCGAGATCGCGGCGTGGCGTGCCACGATGTCGGCATTCGGCTGTAAGCCCAGCCGCTACCCCTGCTCAGCAGAGGCGCTCTTGAAGAGGGTCGCCCGCGGCGACGAGCTACCCGCCATCAACCGTCTGGTCGACCTCTACAACGCGATCTCGATAGCCCGTGCGCTGCCGCTCGGTGGCGAAGATGCCGAGCGCGTCCGCGGTGACGTCGTCTTGATGACCGCGGCGGGAGACGAGCCGTTCGACGGGAGCGACCCTCCCTCGCCCGGTGAGATCGTGTGGCGCGACGACCTCGGCGTCACGTGCCGGGCCTGGAACTGGCGCCAGGGAGTCCGCACCCGCATCTCCGAGGCCTCGACGCACGTCTACTTCCTGCTCGAGGCCATCGAGGACGAGGGCGCGGGCAGTCTCAGCAGGGCTGCCGATGAGCTGTCCGCGCGCCTCGCCGCTCAGCAAGTAGAAATGACGACTCTTCCGTAAAGGACGACGCTTCCGTAGACCCGCCGCGGTCACTCTGCGTGCGGCGCCTCACGACGCCTCGACACGGCCTCGCACTGGGCCGCTAGCCCAGTGGATCCTCTGGATCAGCTGCCCTTCTTGCCGCCGGTCTTCGTGCCGCTGCCCTTGCCGGGAGCACGCCCCTGGCCGCCTCCACGGCCGTCACGTGGACCCTTCGCTCCCTTGGGCGGACCGGTACCGTCTCGTCTTGGCATGAGATGCCTCCTTCCAGAGGGTGGACTCCAAGAGTACGTGGATATCCACTTTCATACCCTCGGTGCTCCGCGCCTACACGAATGGCGGGGCTGGCCGGGGCGGCCGCATCAGGTAAGGATCGCTGGTCACCCTGACCCACCAGACTGGGCTCCGGAGGCGGCGCGACGCGCACGTCAGATGATAAGCTTCGGCCTGCGCCGAATGACGTCCCGCGCAAGAGCGTTCGCGCCGCGATGAGGCTCGCGTACTGCGTTGACCACGCTGATGGCTTCTGCCCCCAAGACGGGCGGGAGCCGTCCTTTCGTTCGGCCCCTGCCGCCGACACGGAAGGAGAGTACTATGCTAAGACGGCTGCTGCTGCTGGCTGTAGCGGGGTCGGTGGGCGCGGTGTGCCGCTACGGTCTGGCGGGTATCGTGCAACACCTGTCGGGTACCCGATTCCTGTGGGGCACCTTGAGCGTGAATCTCGTCGGCTGCTTCGCCGCGGGCCTGCTCTTCGGTCTGTTCGAGTCTCGCTGGGCGGTGAGCGCCGAGACGCGCATCGCCCTCCTCATCGGCTTCGTGGGAGCCTTCACCACGTTCTCCGCCTTCATGCTCGAGACTGCGGAGCTTGCTCGCGACTCCCAGTGGCTGGCCGCAGTGGGCAACCTACTGGTGCAGAACGTGGCCGGCGCGGCGATGCTCTTCCTTGGGCTCGTGGTAGCGCGACTGGCCTAGTCCGCGATACTGGCGACTGCCTGACGACTCGGCATCGCCGCGCGTGCCCATGGCCGTCGCCGGTATGCCGACGCACTCTCGTGCCGACGCGCCGTCGTCTCTTGGCGACCCTGGGCAGTGGTCGCACCGACCACCCGGCCACCACAGGTCATCAGGCTCACGCCCGCACCGTTCGCCGGTAGCACCGGGGTGACAGCTGGCAGGCGGCTCCGATAGCCTTCCCGCGATCACGTCGTGTCAACGAGGGAGGCTCCGGTGCGCAGAACGTTCGTGGGACTGCTTGGTGTGGTGATCCTTGCCGCAGCGCTCCTTGGCTGCGGAAGTCCCGATGACGGGACAGCGACAGAGTCACCTGCTGCCACGACGCCGACCGCAGAGGCTTCGGCCACAGAGACGCCGGCCGCGGAAAGCCCGGCGGCCGACGGCTGGACGACGGCCACCACGCTGCGCTCAGACGATCCCACCAACGAGATCGGCGCGCTCGTCAGCCAAGAGTTCACCGTCACCGGCGAGGCCCGCCTTGTTCTCGATGTGCCCGGTGGGGAGGACACGGATGGTTTGCTCGCCTCCGTCCTGCCGGCTGGAGAAGAGATCACCATCGATCTGATCCGGGAATCCGAGTCGACCCCGCTGGCTGTCGTGCTGCCGGAGAAGACGATCACCGGTCTTGACGGCAGCTACGTGGTCATGGTGACGCCCACGACCGACAAGGCCTGGTCGCTGGAGATCCAGACCAGGCCCTGACGCGAGCACACAGCGTCGCCTGGGGTACGGCACCCCTACGAGCGAGCCTCAGAGCCCCACGGTCACCGGACCCACCGGATGAGCGCCCGCCGGGCTGCGGCGAGGCCGAGGCCATGCTGCTGCATCCCGCAGTAGTCTGCCGTCTGCTGTTCAGAAGGACTTCGTGGAAGGCGAAGGAAGCGCGCGATCACACCGTCGGCGCTGTGTGGTGGGCGTACCTGGATTCGAACCAGGGACCTCTTCCTTATCAGAGAAGCGCTCTAACCTGCTGAGCTATACGCCCACTGGGGCACGTCAGTCTAGTTTCGCGGCTGTCCAGCGTCAACCATGCCTGGCATGCCGCGCGGGGGCAGTCCTAGGCCCGCTCCCACGTGCAGACGACCGCCTGGCTGAGGCCGCCAGAGCGCATCTGGTACGGTGAGCGCATGGCATCCGGTATCGGACTCGTCCTGGAAGGTGGCGGCATGCGCGCCACGTATACCGCGGGCGTCCTGGACGCCTTCCTCGACGGAGATGTCGATCTGGACTACGTGATCGGGGTCTCGGCCGGCGCCAACGCGGGCTCTGACTATGTGGCCAGCCAGCGCGAGCGCAACCATCGCGTCTTCGTCGAGCTCACAGCCGACCGCCGGTACGCCGGCTGGCACAACGTCCTGCGCGAGCGCAGCTGGTTCGGCATGCGGTTCCTCTTCGAGACACTACCCGACAGGCTGGCGCCGTTCGACTACGAGGCCTTCGGTTCTTCGCCGCGCCGCCTCGTCACTGCCGTCACGGACTGCGCCACGGGAGAGCCGCGCTACCTGTGTCAGCACGACCACGATCCCCGGTGGTTCGTGCACACCGCGCTGCGCGCCACCTGCAGCTTGCCTGTCCTCTCGCCGCCGGTCTCCGTCGACGGTCGACCGTCTGTCGACGGCGGAGTGAGCGACTCCATCCCCATAGAACGCGCCATCGCTGACGGCAACCAGCGCAACGTCGTCGTCCTCACACAGAACGCCGGCTATCGCAAGCCTGCCCAGAAGCTCGGCCCCGCCTTCAGGACCGCCTTACGACGCTATCCAGCGGTCGTGGAGACCCTGCGCACGCGTCACCGACGCTACAACGCGCGTCTCGATCGCATCCGGTCGCTGGAGGAGGCCGGCTCCGCCTTCGTCTTGCGGCCCCGTCGTCCCCTGGAAGTGGACCGCCTGGAACGAGACCTGGCCCGGCTGGAGCGCCTGTATCGACAGGGATACGACGAGGCTACAGAGCAGATCCCTGCGCTCACGGCTTGGCTGGCGGCTGCCCCCCCGCTCGAACGGTGTCGATAGTGCTCAGTCAGGCGCGCGCGCCGCTATACTTAGACCATGGACGTAGAGCGCATGGTCATCTATGGCGTGTCCTTCGACGTCGTCGGCAAGCAGCCCATCGTGCTGCTCAAGACCGTCGAGGGCAACAAGTTCCTGCCCATCTGGATAGGCCACCCCGAGGCGGCGGCCATCCTCATCCGGCTCCAAGGCACTCAGCTGCCTCGGCCCATGACCCATGACTTGCTCATGAGTGTCATCGAGCATTGCGAGGCGCAGCTCCAACGCATCACCGTCACCGAGCTGCGCGAGAGCACCTTCTATGCACGGCTCACGTTGCTTCGGGGCGGGGAGGAGGTAGACGTCGACAGCCGTCCCAGCGATGCACTCGCTCTCGCCGTGCGCACCGACGCGCCTATCTTCGCCAGCGCGGAACTCCTCGAGCAAAACGGCATCGAGTTCGAGCACGAGGTCGACGATCAAGAGGAGATCGTCGAGAAGTTCCGCTCGTTCCTGGACAGTGTCACACCCGATGATTTCCGCGAGGCGCACGTCGCCGACGTGGAGCAGGGAGGCACTATCGAGGATCTCGATCTCGATGAGGACGAGGAAGAAGAGGACGAGGAAGACGACGATCTCGGCCTCGACGCGGAGGACGACGAAGAGGATGAGGACAGCCTGTGAGCACGTCCTCCGTCGACCCAGTCGTCAAGCAGTTCCGTGACCAGATCAGCGACAACGACCTCAAGATCATCGAGGCGATCAACAAGCGCATCAGACTGGTCGACCAGCTGCGAGCCTACAAGCTCGAGCACGGCATCGAGTTCGTCGACCCGGACCGTGAGCGCTGGATGCTCACCTACGTGGACAGGGCCAACAAGGGTCCGCTCTCAAGCGAGGGCCTGCGCGAGATCTACGACCACCTCCTCAGCCTCACTAAGGCCGAGGTCTTGCGCTAGCAGGACCGGCCAAAGAGGCGTGGGTCAGGTCTCCGGCGTCTCGGTCTCGGTGGGCGGAGGACTCGGGGCGGGGCCGGTAGACACCACGATCGTCACAGTGGAGCCCTTCGCAGCTTGCACCCCAGCCGACGGATCCTGGCTTATCACCGAGCCCGCTGAGACACTGTCGCTCGACTGCTCCTCGACATCCACCTCGTAGCCCGCGGCAGTCAGGGCCTGCGTGGCCGCTTCCTGCGTCTTGCCTCGCACATCGGGGACCGTCGCTGTCGCCGGTCCTGTGGAGACCACGAGCGTGACCGTAGCACCCTCAGATACCTGGGTGCCCGCCCTTGGTGTCTGCTCGATCACCAGACCAGCCTCCACCTCGTCGCTCGGCTGCCGCTTCACCTCGTCGAGCTTCAGCTTGGCCGCTGAGAGCGCTGCCACCGCCTCAGCTTCGCCCTTGCCCACGACGTCGGGGACCGCTACCAGGTCGGCACCCATGGTCACATCCACGACACTGTTCTCCGCCACCTCTTTCCCGGCCTTGGGTGACTGCGACACGACGGCGACACCCGGCGTGTCTGCCGTGACGCCTTCCTCGTACTTCACCTCTCCAAGCCGGAGACCGACAGCGGTCAGCGCCTTCTTGGCCTGCGCCTCGGTCTTGCCCTCGAGATCAGGTACCGCGATACCGCCGCCACCGCCGAAGACCCCGAGCGCCCAAGCGGCGGCGAGCGCCCCGGCGATCACGACGACGAGGCCAGCGACCAACCACGGCCACACCGGCCGTCTGCGCCTCGGGGACACTGCGGCAGGCCCGCCGGACGAGGGCACGTGCACCCCGCGTACGATGCTCTCCAAGTCTCGCCGCATGTCTTCGGTAGCCGGGTAGCGGTCCTCCGGGCGCTTCTCCATGGCCCGCAGGATGACCGCTTCCAGAGACGGCAGCACGCCCACCGCCACGCTCGTGGGTGGCTGCGGCGGCGTGCTGACCTGCATGTCGGCCACCGTGAAGGCATCAGCGGCCTCGAAAGGCCTCCTCCCGGTGACCAGTTCGAACAGCACCTCGCCGAGGCCGTACTGGTCCGCGGCCGGCGTCAGCGGCTGGCTCATGACCTCCTCTGGGCTGGAGTACCACGCTGCGGCCGCCGGCGCGCCGCGACTCAAGTCGAGTGGGAGCACAGCTGCTCGCAGCCCAACGTCGACAATCTTCACGCTCCCATCGAGACCACGGACGAGGGTGTGTGGCGCTACGCCGCCATGGATCACACCTTGGGCGTGCAACGCGGCTAGGCCGGCGGCGGCCTGCTCCCCGACGAGCGCCGCCGACTCACTCGGCAGCCGACCTTCGGTGCCGAGCACGGCGCGCAGATCCACACCGTCCACGGGTTCAGTGACCACCCAGCACAGCTCGGCGTCCTTGCCCCAATCGAGGACACGCACCACGTTGGGATGAGCTGCCTTGGCTGTCGCCGCCATCTGAGACAGGAAGCGGCCAGGGTCCCGCGGTCGTGTGACCTTCACCACGACTTCAGCGCCATGCGCATCGACAGCCCGATAGGCCTCCATGGCGTCGCCACGCGCTACTGGACCTACCATCCGGTAGTGTTCGCTCCAGCTGACATCTCTCATCGGTCACACCCCCATAGGTGCGGACGGTCATCCGGACTCGCAGATCGCCCGCTCTCGTCAAGGAGCGACACGATCCCCATACGTCTGCCACCACTCCGTGAATCACTTCGGCCCAGCGCCGCGAATCCCTTACACACAGGTACGCGCCGCCCGCGCAGACGTCACGTAGGGTCACGGGCTACGGCGACGTAGACTCACCACAGCCGGGTCCTCGACACCCCGAGCACAAGGAGATGACTACGCACGACGACAGCACTCTCAGCGGACCCTTGCCTCGGTGGGCCGTGCGTCGCCGTGCCGCAGCCATGGCGCTGGTGGTCCTCGCAACCGCGGTCGCGACCGTCATGCTCTTGGCCGTCTGGGCGCACTCTTTCCTTCTCGACACCGACCGCTTCGTCACCGTGCTCACGCCGGTACTCAAGGACCCTCGGGTCACGCTGTCCGTAGGCGACCTGGTCGCCAAGCAGACGGTCAGCGTGACCCACGCAGAGCGTCATCTCGACGAAGTGCTCCCGGCGAGGATCCGCTTCATCTCCGCTCCTCTGGTGAGGCAGCTCGAAGAGCTCATAGCTGACAACGTCACAGCGTCCCTCCGCAGTGAGAAAGGCCTGCGCACCTGGGAGGCCATCTTGCGCTTCACCCACCGGCAGGTCATCGCCGTCCTGACGGATGACTCCCGACTGCTCCGCATCCACGGCGACGAGGTGCGGCTCGACCTCATACCGCTGATCGTCACTGCTGTGAGGAAGCTCGATCAGTTGCTGCCCAGCATCGTCTCCGGGAGCCCGCCGCTACTGTCCCTGACTGCCGGGCACACCCTCGAGGAGCAGCGTGATGCGTTGGCGGCCGCCCTGGGACGACCGCTGGACCCCGACTTCGGGCAGGTCACGCTCTTCCGGAACGCCCAGCTCAGTACCGCGCAGCGCGCTCTGCGCTTGTTCGACATCCTCGTCTACGTGCTCGTCGGCCTCACGGGAGCGCTGGTCGCGGCGGCGTTGCTCGTCTCCCCTCACCGCCGCCGCATCACGCTGCTCCACCTCGGCGTGGGCGTGGTGGTCGCCATGGTCCTCAGCCGGATCGCCGTCTCCCAGACAGAGGCGGCGATGCTGGACTCCGCGGCTGCGGCAAGCACAGCGGCGCCGATCATCGACGCCAGCGTCACGGCGGTGTTCGCCAGCCTGCACGAGCTCGTCCTCTGGATGCTCGCCGGCGGCGTGGCGGTCGCGCTCGCCGCGTACCTGCTCGGCCAGCCTGCCTGGCTGGCTCACAGCAGCACGCGGCTCGTCGCGTGGACCAGTCTAGCCAAGCATCGAGTCGCTGCCTCGCGCGGCCCCGCCGCTGACTGGGTGCGGCGCTACCGCGACGCGCTCCGCGTCGGCGGCGGCGCCGTGTTCGCCGCCTTGGCGCTCCTCTTCGCCTCGTGCCTGACCGGCGCAATCGTCATCCTGGTGGCCGCTGCGCTCTTCGAATGGGCGGTCACCTGGCTCGCGCGTTCCCGGGACACGCCGTGAGTTCCCGGCGCTCGCCTCACGCCGAG
>CAYMTC010000008.1:0-6413 GCA_964393265.1 uncultured Thermoleophilia bacterium | reverse complement strand
CGGCGCCTAGCCCTTCAGCACCGCGAGCGGGACGAGGCGCGCGACCTTTCTGGCCAGCCCGATGTCATGCACGACGTCCACTACCGTGCCGACGTCCTTGTAGGCGTACGGCGCCTCCTCGGCCAGCAGACTCGTGGACTGGGAGCGCACGCTGATACCTCTGCGCTCCAAGTCCTCCCGCACCTGAGCACCACTCATCACCTTTCGTGCAGCAGTGCGACTCATCAGTCGGCCGGCACCGTGACATGCGGAGCCGAAGCTTTCACGCATGGCGACGTCCGTACCCACCAGCAACCAGCTCTCCCGACCCATGTCTCCGGGGATGATGACGGGCTGCCCGGTGTCACGGTAGCGCTGTGGCAGCTCCGGGCGACCCGGTCCGAAGGCACGGGTCGCCCCCTTCCTGTGCACCAAGAGTCTGACGATGCGACGCCCCGCGGTGCCGCTCGCGTTCTCGCCGCGCTGACGCTCCGCCGGGTCCTCGCTGACCTTGGATAGCCCGTCGACCTCGTGCTCCTCCTGCTTGGCGATGTTGTGCGCGACGTCGTACAAGAGCCGGACGCCCAACCGCTCCCACGACGAGTGGAACACCTGCTCGAACGCCAGCCGGACCTCGTGCGTCATCACCTGTCTGTTGGCGAAGGCGAAGTTGGCAGCCGCCGCCATGGCCGCCATGTAGGCCTGGCCCTCTGGGGACGAAGCCGGAGCGCAGGCAAGCTGGCGATCGGGAAGCTCGTAGCCGTAGCGGCGCGTCGCCGTCGCCATATGCTGCAAGTGGTCGGTACAGATCTGGTGCCCGAACCCGCGCGAGCCACTATGGATCATCACCGTGACCTGTCCGACGCGGAGACCCCAGACTGCGGCGATGCGCTCATCGAGGATGTCCGAGACTGCCTGGACTTCGATGAAGTGGTTGCCGGCGCCCAGGCTGCCCACCTGCGTGTGGCCGCGCTGGAAAGCCCTCGCGGACACCGCCTCGGCACTGGCACCCGCCATCACGCCGTGCTCCTCGGTGCAGCGCACGTCATCGTCCGTCGCCCATCCCCGCGCCGCCAGCCACGGCACCCCTTGCTCGACGAGTCGCCGCAGCTCGTCCTGACCCAGACGGAGCGCCCCACGGTCATTGGTGCCTTGCGGGATGCGCCGCATGAGCTCCTGGAGCAGTGCTTCCGTATGCAGCCGCGACTCCTCCCGTGAGAGGTCTGTGACCAGCAAGCGCACCCCACAGTTGATGTCGAAGCCGACGCCACCTGGAGAGACCACGCCATCGTCCAGTCGCATGGCGGCCACCCCTCCCTTGGGGAACCCGTACCCCCAGTGGATGTCGGGCATGGCCATGCTGGCCTTGACGATACCGGGCAGCGTGGCGACGTTCATCACCTGCTGCAGGGCCTGGTCGCGATCGGCCGCCCTGAGGATCTCGTCAGATGCGAAGACCACGCCCGGCACGCGCATGGCCCCTTCTCGCTCTATGCGGAAGATGTCGGCAGCTACCCGCTCGATCTGTGCCATGCCCTCACCACCCCGGACGATCTCACACGTCGAGGATCACGCGACCTTCCCACCGGGTCCCGGACCACGCAAGCGAGAGGCCGTGCATGGTGGCAGCCTTCACGCCGCTGCGCGGCCGATGTCGACGTCGATCCAGCGGCTCGCAGGGCACACGGGCGGACACCGCCCACGCGGCCTCCGGCGCCGTCCCCTGGCGGGCGGCCGCAGGCCCTATGGAAGTCACCTGGGGCCGCGCGAGCGCGAGCTGCTCGCCGTCGACGAGGTAGACCAGTTCGTTGCACCAGTCGACGAGCAGCAGCTCGCAGTCCACAGCCGTCAGCCGCACGTCCACCGACCGATGCGGGACGACTGTGCTCGGCTCATACGACAGCGACAGAAGCCCCAGCGCCGCCTGCTCGAAGACCTCGCCGAGTGTGGCGCCCCACACTTCTAGGCACACGTCGGCCGTGTGGTCTGTGAACGAGAAGCCTGCCACGGGCATGTCGTCTGTGCTCACCATGGCTGAAGTGTTTCCCCGCAAGAGCCAAGCCACCCGCGACGCCGCCGTGCTGCGCCGGGCGTCGCGGCGTCAGTCGCCCGGTCTAAGGAGCACGGCCCCCTCGGAGCACGTCGTCGTGGTGATCCAGCGGACCTCGTCACCTCGCTGCCGGAACTGCTCCACCATGGCCTCGGCCACCACCGCGCCGATGGCCGACGACTGCACGAAGGCGAAGAGGCTTGGCCCTGACCCCGACACGGCCGCGCCCGCGGCTCCAGCCTCCCAGGCCGCGGACAGAGCTTCAGCGGCACCCCGCGTCAAGGCGAGACGCTGCTCCTGGTGCAGGCGATCTCCCATGACCTGGCCCAACAACAGCAGATCGCCGCTGCGCAGCGCCTCGACGACGAGCGGGACCCGGCCCAGGTTGAACACCGCGTCGGACAGCGTGACGTTCTCCGCAAGACGGGCGCGCGCGTGACGAGTGGAGTACTGCGCCTGTGGCGTCACGACCACCACTGACAGCCGGGGCACCTCGTACGCTCGGCTGAGGAACCCGCCCGGCTGCTTGGAGTCGTCTGCCACCGCGACGACCGCCAAGCCACCCGTGATCGCGGCGGCCGCGTTGTCCGGATGACCTTCGATGGCTATTGCTTGCTCGAGCATGAGGGCCCGGTCGATCGAGGCGTGCGACAGCGCCGCCCCGATGAGGAGGCCGGCGATGACGGCGGCGGCACTTGAACCCAGGCCCGACGCAAGGGGGATCCCATTACGGCAGCGGACGTGCAGACCCGCAGGCTGCGGTACGCCCGCCTCCTGCAGTCGCCGGAGCGCTGTAGCCACCACCAGATTGTGCTCATCGTGAGGTAGAGCGCGAGCACCCTCCCCCTCTACGTCGACGCGGACGCCGACGCCGCCGACACTCACCTCCACCTCGTTCCAGACGTCCAGCGTCAGTCCGAGACAGTCGAAGCCCGGCCCAAGATTCGCTGTGGTAGCCGGGACACGGACGGTGAACACGTCCTCATGACTCACTGCTTCTCAGCCTCCTGGGCCACGCCCGCGTCTGCGGGCCGAGAACGCCGTCGGACCCGCCGCACCACGAGCCAGACGAGAAGAGCCAGCAGACAGGCCGCCACAAGGTAGTCGAAGTACTTCATGTACCCCTCGATGACCTCCCAGTTCTCGCCCACCGCCTTACCCACCCAGCCCAACATGAGGACCCAGGGCACGCAGCCCACGGTGGTGTACACGGTGAACTTCCAGAAGGGCATGCGCGCCATGCCGGCCGGTAGCGAGATGAAGGTGCGGACGATGGGCAGCACTCTGCTGAAGAACACGGCCACGGCGCCATATCTGGCGAACCACCGCTCGGCGATGTCCAGCTTGTGGTGGCTGAGGAGCACGTACTTGCCCCAGCGGTCGACGAACGGCCGCCCGCCGTAAAGACCCGCCCAGTAGGCGACCCACGATCCGATGACGTTGCCCACGACCCCGGCCGTGACCGCTCCCCAGAGACTCATGTCGCCTTTGGTGACGGCGAAGCCCGCGAACAGCATGATGGCTTCGCTGGGCACCGGTATGCAGGCGCTCTCCAGCAGCATGAGCAGGAACACTGCCCAGAGGCCCCAGTCTCCGATGAGGCTCGTCGCCCACTCGACGATGGGTCCGGTGATGGAGTCCATGCGGCAAGGTTACCGTACCCGCCCCCCGGCAGACAGCGCGGGAGCCGCCATGGTAGGGTGCAACGCTTGAGCGTGCCGCTCGGGTCCGCCCTCCTGTGCGCGACCCCACGCAGCATCGATCTTGGAGGCTTCCCGTGGCAGTAGCACTCATGGACATCAAGGGACAGTACGCCGAGCTGCAGGACCGCATCGAGACAGCGGTGCTGGAGGTGCTGCGCAGTGGCCGGGTCATCCTCGGCCCGCAGGTCAAGGCGTTCGAGGAGGAGGCCGCCGCCTACCTTGGCACCGCCGCGGCTGTCGGGGTGGCCAACGGTACCGACGGCCTCACCATCGCCTTACGCGCACTGGGCATCGGTGCAGAGGATGAGGTCATCACCACGCCGTTCACCTTCTACGCCAGTGCAGAGGCCATCGTCCAAGCAGGCGCACGTCCGGTGTTCGTCGACATCCGGTCAGACACCCTGACCATCGACCCCGACCGCATAGCCGCCGCCATCACACCGCGCACCCGGGCCATCATGCCTATCGACCTCTTCGGCCTGCCGGCGCACGGCGATGAGGTCACGGCGCTGGCCAAGGAGCATGGGCTGCACGTGCTCGAGGACGCCTGCCAGGCGTTCGGCGCCACCTACCGGCAACGCAAGGCCGGCGCACTGGGCGACATCGCTGTCTTCTCCTTCTTCCCTACCAAGAACCTTGGCGCGCTGGGAGACGGCGGGCTCATCACCGGCCACGACGGGCAGGTGTTAGAGCGCGCCCGCATGTTGCGCTTCCATGGCAGCCGCGACAAGAAGACGTTCGACATGATCGGCTTCAACTCGCGACTCGACGAGGTCCAGGCCGCCATCCTTCGGGTCGAGCTGAAGGTCCTCGACGAGTGGAACGCCCGCCGGCAGCAGGTCGCCGCCTGGTACGACGAGTACCTTCCGCGTGCGGTCTCTCGGCCGTCGGTCCCAGACGATCGTACGCACGTGTACCACCTGTACGTCATCCGCCATACCGAGCGCGACCGCATCGCCGCCGCCTGCCGCGAACGCGAGGTGGCCTGCGCTTCCTACTACACGACGCCTCTCCATCTTCAGCCCGCCTTCGCCGACATGCGGCACGAGGCCGGCGACTTCCCCGCCACAGAGGCCGCGGCGGCACAGAACCTGGCCTTGCCCATGCACCCTAACCTCACCGAGGCGCAGGTCGAGGAGGTCGCCGCCGCGGTCGCCGCCGGCCTCAGCTGACCGCGGGGCACGAGCCGGCCACGCGCGTCCCATTCCCATCTCTTCCGCGACCGCGGCTGACGCCGGTGGTAAGGTGAGCCACGTGAAGGTGTGGATCGACATCACCAACTCGCCGCACGTGCTGTTCTTTGCGCCCATCGTGCGGCGTCTCCGTGCGCAAGGTCACCAGGTCACCGTCACGGCGCGGCGGTTCGCCCAGACCGAGCAACTCCTCGCCGATCACGGCATAGACGCTGAGATCGTCGGCCACCACCGCGGTCGCAACCTCGCCGCCAAGACGCTGGGCCTCGCGAGTCGTAGCGGGCGACTCATCGCCTTTGGCCGGCGACACGGCTTCGACGTCGCCGCCGGCCACAACTCCAACGATCTGGCCTTGGCGGCCCGCACACTCCACATCCCCCAGGTAACCATGTTCGACTACGAGTACGCCAAGGTGTCGCACCACCTCAACCTACGCCTGGTCGACGAGATCATCGTGCCCGAGGCGATCCCCCTGCAGCGGCTGCTGCCCTACGGGATCGCCCCCGAAGCCATCGTCCGTTACCCTGGCCTCAAGGAGGAGTACTACCTTCACGACTTCGTGCCAGACCCGCACATCGTGCAGACGCTAGGCCTGCGCACCGACCGAGTCCTGGTGGTGCTGCGACCTGCTCCCGAGGTCACCCTCTACCACCGGGTGGCCAACCCTTTGGTCGACCAGATCATCGACGCGCTGCGACGCCGGGGCGACGTACAGATCGTCGTGCTGCCCCGCACCGAGGAGCAGCGGTCGCGGTACTCTGCGTCGGCCGGCGAGGACCTCGTGGTGCCGGCGCGGGCCATCGACGGTCTCAGTCTCATCGCCGCGGCGGACCTCGTGGTGGGTGCCGGCGGCACGATGAACCGCGAGGCGGTCGCGCTCGGCACACCCGCCTACACTCTGTTCGCTGGTAGGCTCGGCGCAGTCGACGAACGGCTCATCGCCGAACGTCGGCTCCGCAGAGTCGGGTCGCCGGCCGACATCCGCGTCCGCAAGAAGCCAGCGGGCACACACGCGGCCACTCTCCGCGACCCGCAGTTCTTCGTCGACCACCTGGTCGCCCTCGCTGGCAGGCCGCACTGAGCGGTCATATGACGGACATACGTCAACTTCGGCTCTTCTGCCTCATCGTCGAGCGCGGCAGCTTCTCGCAGGCGGCCGCCGATCTGGGCATCAGTCAGCCGGCAGCAAGCCAGCAGGTACGAGCTTTGGAGCGTGAGCTCGACACAGTCCTCCTCGACCGCTCCAGCCGAGTCATCGCACCCACCGACGCTGGGCGGGTGCTCTTCCGCCATGCCCGCGAGATCGTCGAGCACCACGACCGCGCCCGCATGGAGATGAGCGACCTGCGCGAGCTCCTGTCCGGGGCCATCGTGCTCGGCGCATCCTCTGGGCCCGGCGAGCACGTGCTGCCGGGTCTGCTGGCGCGCTTCAAGCGGCAGCACCCCGGCGTCGGGCTCACCCTGCACATCGATGACACGCACGCGGTG
>CAYMTC010000007.1:9147-17231 GCA_964393265.1 uncultured Thermoleophilia bacterium | reverse complement strand
GGGTGCGTATCGCGACGTGTAAGGAGGACGCCATGAACGAGGCCTCGCGGCCGGACATCGACGACCAGAACGGCTCGGTGACCATCTCCGACAGCGTCGTCGCCAAGGTCGCCCACAATGCCTGCCGCGAGATCCCGGGAGTGCACGGTTTGGGCGGTGCCGCCTCGCGGGCTCTCTCGTCCTTCCGCGGCGAGACGCGCACACAGGGCATCAGCGTGGACATCCACGAGGGTGGCGTCGATCTGGACATCACCCTCGTGGCCACATATGGCTACAACATCGCTGAGGTCGCAGAGCAGTGCCGCACTGCGGTGCGTGACCAGGTGGCCGGGACCACCGGTCTCACGGTGAGGCAGGTCAACGTGGTGGTCAGCGACATCCACTTCCCCGACGACGAGCCCGGCGACGGGGCCGTGGAGTAGTCCACTCGCTCGGTCTCCCATGCGCTGAGAGGACGTGAGGTCCGTGAGCATCGCGCCGCGCCGCATGCCACCACCGGAGCGTTTCGCCACGGTGCTGGCCGCCGTGTCGCTGCTGGGCGCCACCGTGTTCTTCGTGCTGCTCACGATCGACCTGGCGGCTGCCGCATCTGGCTCGGACTACTCGCCGTGGAGGCTCCTCGGTATCCCCGCCGAGCCGGGCAAGCGCATCGTGCTGCTGTTGGTATGCGTGGTCGTCGGTGTACTGCTGGCGGTGGCCGGCCTACGTCTGCGCGACCCACTGCTCAGCGTCCGCGTGCCGGGCGGCGAGGTGACGGTGCGGGCGAGCTCCATAGAGCAGGCGCTGAACAGGGCGCTCGCTGGCGAGCCCGACGTGCTCAGGGTCACCGCGACCGTGCGCTCGCGCCACGGTGAGCTGGAGGCGGACGTGGAGGTACTGGCTCGTCCGCTCGCCGATACGGTGCGGCTGCGTGACGAGGCCCTCGCCCGTCTCCAGGAGGCGCTCTGCGAGGCGGCGGGTCTCACGTGCAGCCAGCCGCAGGTGTCGGTCCGCGCGGTGTCCACCGGCGAGCTGGCAAGGTACCTATGATCAGGCTAGCGCGCTCTGTCTTAGTCACCATCGGCGTGCTCATCGCCGTCATCGCCGGCGCTGTGGCAGCGCGCGAGATCGTCATGGCTGCCGACCACGATCTGCAGTGGTCCATACCGTCGTGGTGGCACTGGGTCGTGGCTCCCGGGCATGAGGCCTACGCCGGGATCGCCGCGGCGGCAGCCGGTGTGGTCGCGTCGGTTTGCCTGTGGTGGGCGTGGCGAGTCCTGCACACAGGCGGATCCACGATCCGCAGTATCGACATCGTCGCCGAAGGCGGCACCACGGTCATCGAAGCGGGCGCCATCGACCGCTACCTGTCGCGCTCGCTGCTTCGCAGCGCGCCCGAGGTGAAACAGGCACGCGTCTGGCTTTACGATAACGGCGAGGCCTACGATGCTCTGGCCGTCGTGACCGTGTCACCGTGCGACCTCGGGGAGCTCCACGCTCGCGTATTGGCGGCCATGGGCCAAGATCTCGGCGTCGCCACCGGCAGGTCCGTAGCGTCGTTGGAGCTGGAAGTGGACAGGTTCGTGCTCAAAGAAAAGGGAGGGACATGAAGGGCAGGTACATAGGCCTCATCATCGGCGCCCTCATCGGGTTCCTCTGGATGTGGCTGGGCTTCGCGGAGATGCTGTTCGTCGCGTTCTGCGGCTTTGTCGGCTACCTCGTCGTCGGTCTGCTAGAGGGCGAGGTGGACTTCAACAAGCTCATGGAGGCTTTCCGCCGCAAGTGAAGAGGCCTGGGGTTCACCAGGCCTCTTGAGAAGCGGCCCACTGTGGAGGTGTGGGCTCCGCCTTCTCCATCTAGAGGTTGCTTTCCCCGCACGACCTTTGTCTACACCGCAGGAGACCGTTGCATGACCGCAGGCGCAGAGGACAGACCGGCGGCAGGACGAGACGCCGGCCACGGCCCGCGTCTGTCCGTGGTGTTGCCCAGCCGACCCTCAGGCAGCCGCCCGCTGTATCGACCGGCGCTGGTCGCCGCCGATCTTGACGGCACCCTGCTCTCCCCCGACGGACAGCTCGTGGACGGCACGGCCGAGGGTGTGGCGGCGCTTCTCGCGGCCGGTGCGCTGTTTGTCGTGAGCACCGGCCGCATGCTTCAGAGTGCGCGCCGGGTGGCGGCGTCGCTCGGCATCCTCGAGGGGCCTGTGGTGTGTTACCAAGGCGCGCTCGTCTCGGACCTCGCTACCGGTGAGTGGCTCAGCCACCAGCCGTTGCGCTGCGATGTGGCGGCCGAGGTGGTGCGCTACGCGCACGAACACGGCCGCCACATCAACGCCTTCATCGACGACCAGCTAGTCACCGACCAGGACGACGAGTGGGCGGCCCGCTACTCCAGCTTCGCGGGTGTACACGTGGAAGTGGTCCCCGATCTGGCGTCGCTGGTGGCTGCTCGGGCGCCGACCAAGCTCCTGGTCATGGCCCATCCACAGCAGGTCCAGGAGTGCTTGCCGCAGATGCAGCAGCTCTGGCGTGGTCGGCTGTTCGTCACCCGCTCGCTGCCGCAGCACATCGAGGTGACCGATATCGGGGCCAGCAAGAGCATCGCTCTGGAGCGGCTGCGCCGCGAGGCGGCCGTCCCCGCGTCAGGCACGGTGGCCTGCGGTGACAGCTTCAACGATCTCGACATGCTGCGCTGGGCGGCCCTCGGTGTGGCTGTCGCTGAGAGCGAGAGCGAGGTGTGGGCGGCGGCAGACCTGGTAGTGCCACGGGCCGAGCTCGGCGACCTCTTCCAGCAGTTGGCCGCGGCGCCGCCTGCCTAGCCAGGAGGTGAGCGTTGGCACGGGCCGGCAGATTGGTCGCGGCTCGACAGCGGGCCGTCAGCAGGTCGGCTGGTCAGTCGCACCTCGACAGCCGACCGCGCGCTCGCTCAGTCGACCTCGTAGGCGATACTGCGGATGAGCCCCACGGTCTGGCCGGAGTCGCCCGACGTCGTGGCGTCGCTCATCGCCAGCACCGTGCGCGCCTTCTCAGCTGCCAAGAAGGCGGCGATGTCGCGGTCCAACTCGGCGAATCCGCGCGGAGTGGCGACGGTGGTGATGGGTGCGGTGAAGGTCTTGACCTTGATCATGACGCCCTCCTCGTGTCCCTCGTACCCCAAGGTACCCGGGAGCGTTCCACGAGGGGTCGCCTCTGTAACACGGCGCCGTCAGAGTGTGGCGAGTGCTCGCATCCGGAGCTCACCACCCCGGCAGGCGGCGCCGGCCCTCGACGTTCTTGATCTCCGAGATGTCCTGGATGACCTCGATGATGCCCTTGTAGGTGCCGGCCGAGTCACGCAGCGCGATGTAGCGGCTGTAGGTGGTACGGCCGGCTTTGTTGGTCGACCAGCCCTCGGCGAGGCTCTTGGTGCCGGCTTTGAACTCGCGCAGGATCGTCTCGAGGACGTCCAGCGACTTCTCGGAGTGGCAGTCACGGACATCGCGACCTATGTAGCGCGCGTCACAGGTCTTGTAGGACTCCTTGCCAGACCAGAACCGCAGGATGTCGTCTTCATCGGCGAAGCTCACATCGAGGGGGAGGTGCTTGAAGAGCAGCAGTGCCTGCTCTACGGTGAGCGTGCCGCGTTGCCAGTACATGTGGTCGTCCTCCTGCGTCGCGGTGTGGCCTGGCGGAGTGGTCTTGGCCGACCGTCAGTCCTCGTCTGTCATGAGGTCCCAGGGTGTGGCGAACCCTAGAGGCTCCTCGGTCTCTTTGCCGTTCTCGGTGATGATGACCGCCTGTACCCGTGGCTGCGGCAGGCCGGGAGCCCGTTCGAAGAGGTCGCGGGCTTCATCGACCGTTGCCGTGCGCGACAGCAAGCCGAAGCTCCCCTGCGGCTCATGTTCTAGGACGTCGCCGACCGTGCAGTCAGCGACCGCCAGTGTGTCGTCGCGGGCGCGTGTGGAGAGCCAGCGCGTGATGCCCAAGCTGCTGAGCACCGTGAGCCGGCCCGCGAAGCGGACCACGATCTGCGAGTAGTCCTTCTCGGCCATGTGGCGGAGGGCGGTGGAGAGGTGCTCGGCCGGGGTGAACAGCTGCACCCGGCGGCGGAAAGTGGGGAAGACGAGCGGCGGTCGTACTACCTCCTCGACGACCGCGCGGAACCGCCGCAGACCCCATGGGGTGGGTTGAGCCAGGCCGTTGTGGGCGTCGCGCGTGGTGTGTACCAGCAGGTTGCGCAGCGCCTTGCAGTCGCGTAGCTCGTTGACGCGCGCGGCCGGGACAAGTCGGCGCCGGACGCCCTCATTGACCAGGTCCATGAAGTCGTAGCGACGGTCTATCCGCATCTCGCGACGGAGGAAGGCCTCGAGCTCGTTGTAGAGAGCGGTGAACTCGGCCGCTCGTTCTGGTGCGGACAGGTCGTTGGACGCCTCGTGCGTGGTGTCGCCCACGGGGTGCTCCTTGTGTCGCGCGAGCGCTGCGCAAGTGCGGGACCGCTCGCGGTCCGTCGTGCATCCTCATACTACGACGTCGCGCGGACTTGTGCAGAGCGACGCGCGGGCCGACTGGCGCAGAGCACTGCTCGCACGGACGGCGCCGAGCCCTGCTGGCACGGATGCCGTCGAGCGACGCGGAGCGACGCTGACGCGCGGTGGCCTCAATGGGAGCGGGTCATGCTGAGGCGTGGTCCCAGGGCGGGGCGGCGAGCGCCGCATGCAGGGCTGCCGTCCCGCCTTGCACGATCGGGGGGCCGTGGGTGGTCAGGACGGTCTCCGGCTCAAGGTCGAGCAGCGGCCGCAGCGTAGGAAGGAGCTTGCCCCGGTACCACGCGTCGGAGAACGGGCCGGGCTGCCAGACCTTGAGCTCGCCGGCGTAGCCCACGACAGCGTCGCCGAACACGAGGCTGCGCAGTCCTGGGACCCACAGCGGCGTCTCGTAGCGACGGGGGTTGCCGATGGGGAATGCCTCGACTCCGGCCGCCAAGATCGCCGGCACGCCGCCCTTGCCGGGCCGGATCTGTTCTAGCGGCGTGTCGTCTCGCCGGTACCGCCTGGCCACGGCCGGATGTCCCCAGATGCGAACGTCGGCGGCCGGCGCGTAGCGGTGGTAGATCTCCTCAGCGCTGCGCGTGTGGTAGGGGATCGTGATCATGACCTCCAGAGCCCGGGCGGCTGTCACTCGTCCATCGAGCTCGGCCAGCAGCTCCGTCCGCTCAGACGAGGGGTCTGGCGGCAGCAGTGGGTCCACGAGCACCAGCACTTCGTCTACGTCGATGGCGTAGCTGACCACTCGCTGTCCCCACTCGCTGTCGGTGTGCCACTCGGGGTGCGGGGCTGTCCAGCTGGAGATGCCGGCGGCGACGGTGTCGGTCATGGTGTGCCTCACCTTCGTCGAGGATCGGTGCGGTCTCTTGCAGGACGTTGTCCCCAGTCCATGAGACCGGCTACCCTCATCGACGTTGGCGCAGGGCGTGCTGAGCGCGGACGCGCGCGGCGCTAGGCGGCGCCGCCCAGTGAGGCTACGAGGACGCCAGTGATAGCCAGGGCGGCGCCGAGCCACGAGAGTGGGTCCAGCCGCTCCTTCCAGATCAGCACGCCTCCCATCACCGCGAACACGGGCGTGGTCGCCATCATGACGCCGCTCACCACCGGCCCCAGGTTCTCCACCATGAAGTAGAAGAGGACGCCCCAGATGGCCTCGAGCACGGTCACGGCGCCGATGAACGCCACGACGCGGGGCTTGTCGGCTGCATCTGGCGTGCGCGTGGGTCGACGTGAGCGCCGCGTGAGCAGGAGGGGAAGCAGGAAGACTGCACCGAGGATCTGGCTCTCTAGCATCATCGTCGTTGTCGGTCCCCCAGCGGCGCGCTCGGCGGCCTCCAACAGCACGGCGTAGGAGCCCCAGGCGACGGTGGCGACGAGCGCCGGGACGATGATGAGGAGCTTGGTGCGCTGGGGCGACCCCATGCGCGGGGCCCCCTGTCCTGCCGCCACGGGTGCGCCGGCGCTGGGCACGGCCGCAGGTTCCGTATCCACGGGCATCCAGTGGGAGAGTACGACGACGCCCACGACCGTCGTCAGCATGCCGATGATGGTGAGCGACGAGAGGGTCTCACCTAGGAACAGCCAGCCGAGCAGCGCCGTGAACAGAGGCGCACCTGCGATGATCGGTGTGACGATGGAGATGCTGCTCAGGCGCAGCGCGTAGTAGAACGCTGTGAGCGCGACCGTCCACTCGAGGAAGGCCGCCAGTGCGATCCAGGCGCTGGCCGACCACGGTGTGGAGAAGCCCAAGGACCAGACGTTGAAGGCGCTGAGTGGCACGGTGATCGCTGCCAGCGCGGCTGCCGTGGTGATGCGCACCAGGACGTTGAGCTGTACCGGACGGAAGTAGGTCAGCAGCGGCTTCTCGAACCAGGTGAGCGCGCCGCTGGAGACAGCGACCAACACTCCAACGAACACCCAGCCGGCGTACCCCACTCCTGCCCCAGCCCTCGCGGCTCGACGACCCGATGCCCACGATGGTATCAGGTGCGCCCTGGGGCCCATGGGTCGGGGCGGTAGGGGGTCGGCCGGAGGGGCCATCGGTCCCAATCGACGGCCTGCCGCCTCGCGCAGCCACGCACTAGCTACTCTTAGTCTCAAGTAGAGGGTAAGACATTGCCCTGGCTCAGCTGTAGAGCGTGCCGGTGTTGACGACCGGATGTACCTCACTCTCGCCGCAGAGCACGACCATGAGATTGCTCACCATGCTGGCGCGGCGCTCCTCGTCCAGTTCCACCACGCCCTTCTCACCGAGCTCTCTCAGGGCCATCTCTACCATGCTGACGGCGCCTTGCACGATCTTCTGTCGCGCAGCGATCACCGCCTCGGCCTGCTGGCGCCGCAGCATGGCCTGGGCGATCTCCGGCGCGTAGGCGAGGTGGGTGAGGCGGGCCTCCTCTACAGTGACGCCCGCTGTGGCTAGACGCTCGTCGAGTCCGTCGCGCAGGGCGGCCGAGACCTCGGTGACGTTGCTGCGCAGGGGGTGGAAGCCTGGCGACGCGGGTGGAGTCGTCTGCGGCGTAGGCGGAGGTCGACAGGTGGGGTGAGCGCGGCAGGAGTTGTAGCCCGCGGTCAGTATGTGTACGGACCGCGGGCTCCATGGGGAGGTGACGATGACGGAGATGCCGTCTCAGGTCGCCGTCGCGAGCGATGACCAGTCCACTGCGTCGGCGCGCCTGCCGTTCCTCCGCCGCGTGCGCAGCGGTGATACCTTCCTTTTCCTGTTCGTGCTCCTCCTGGCTGACTTCGCCGTCACGGTCATCGGCAGCGACACGCCTGTCGGTCGCATGGGTGGCGCCGTCCTGTCGGCTGCCACACTCCTGCTCGCTCTCCTCGCTGCCAAGGCGTCACGAGGCTGGGTGGTGCTCGGGGCGCTGTCGTTGGTAGGGAGCGTGGTCGTCGCTGCCATCGGAGAGGCCAGCGGAGGGATCGTCCTGCAACCCACCGTGAACGGCATCCACATGGTGATCCTCGTCGCGTGCATCCCGATCATCCTGCGGCGCCTGGTGCACCATGAGACGGTGACGGGTGAGACCGTGGCCGGCAGCCTCTGCGTCTACCTGCTGATCGGCATGGCTTTCGCGAACGTGTACCTCTTGTTGAGCGCGCTTCCCGGCGGGTCGGTGTTGGCCGTGACCACGGACGTGGCCGGGTCGGTCGAGCGTGGTGACTACTTCTACTACAGCTTCGTGAGCATGCTGACCATAGGCTTTGGCGATGTGGTGCCGCGCACGGACCTGGCCAAGGCGCTCGTCGTGCTGCAGACCATCACGGGGCAGGTCTTCCTGCTGACCATGGTCGCTCGACTCGTCTCAGTGGCGACCGTGCGCCGTAGACCGCGGCGATGAGCGTCTGAGTCGCCGCGATTGGCCGGTGCGCCGCGGTCGGCGCGATGGCGCTAGGAGTGGTGGTAGCGCGGATCGATGCGGTAGCGCTCTGCAGCACGCGCTACCGCGTCACGGTCAAGGGTGACGCCCAGACCCGGGGCCGCGAAGCCGGAGGCGACGTCGCGGCCCAGGCGTGCCTGTCGCGGCGTGAGGTCTGGTGTGAGCACGAGGTCCTCGACGAGCAGTTGGTGCATGAT